>CALXVX010000023.1 GCA_944392215.1 uncultured Alphaproteobacteria bacterium
CAATTGTTCTTGCTAACCGCAAAGTTCGATGATAAGCCCTGGCCGAGAGCTTGTTCTTCTCAGCAAAGGTGATAAGAAGCGTTTTTGCATCATCAAACATTTCTGCCGCTTCTTCCAACAATTTTCCATTAAGATCGGCATTGGTACGCACACCCTTGGCCCCCAATGCCTTAAAACGCGCTTGCTGAAATTCTCTTGCTTCCACCACTCTTTTTCTGATTACATCTGAACTTTCACCTTTTTTGACACCTGCCAAATCCCAAGGGCTGACAGCAGGAACCTCTATCTGAATATCAATACGATCCAACAAGGGACCTGAGATTTTTGCCTGATATTCGGCCGCACATTGAGGCGCTCTGGCGCACTCCAAAGCCGGCTCACCCAAATGTCCGCAACGGCACGGGTTCATGGCCGCCACCAGCTGAAAATTGGCCGGATAGGTTGTATGGGCATTAACCCTGGCAATGCTGACATACCCGTTTTCCAGGGGTTGCCTCAGAGCTTCCAAAGTAGATTTATTAAATTCAGGCAGCTCATCCAAAAACAAAACCCCGTTGTGAGCCAAAGAGATCTCACCCGGTGCTGCCCTGCGCCCGCCGCCGACCAAAGCCGGCGTAGAGGCATTATGATGCGGCGCTCTAAAAGGCCGTTCAAAAGAAACTTTGCCCTCTTTGAGCTCTCCGGCAACAGAGTGTATCATACTTGTCTCAAGAGCCTCTTCCACCGTAAGCGGCGGCAAAATACCCGGCAACCTTGCCGCCAACATGGATTTTCCGGCTCCCGGCGGCCCAATCATCAAGAGATTATGTCCTCCGGCAGCAGCAACTTCCAAAGCTTTTTTAGCACTTTCTTGGCCTTTAACATCGGACATATCCAAAAGAGAAAGTTTAGCCTCTGCCTGTTTAGCCTCAGGTTCTGGCAGAAGACGGTTTCCTTTTAAGTGGTTTAAGAGTTCGGTCAAATTAGCAGCTGCGGCAATAGGCGCCACCCCTGCCCACATAGCTTCAGACCCCTGCGCGGCCGGACAAATCAAACCAAGCCCGCGGCGTTTGGCAGCATTTGCAGCCGGCAACACGCCGTTAACCGGAAGGATAGATCCATCTAAAGAAAGTTCTCCCATCACCAAATAATCTTTGAGCTTATCAGACGGCACCACTCCCATCACTGCCAACACGGCCAAAGCAATGGGCAAATCAAAATGCGAACCTTCTTTAAGCAAATCAGCGGGAGCCAAATTGATGACAATTCTTTTAGCGGGCAATTGCAACCCTAAGGATTGGAGAGCCGAACGGACGCGCTCCTTGCTTTCGGCGATGGCCTTATCAGGCAAGCCGACAATAATAAAATTAGGCAGACCGGAGGTCATCTGCACCTGCAAGTCCACATCCAAAACCTCCAACCCGTTAAAAGTAATGGTATTAACCCGTCCCAGCATTATAACCTACCAACGAGGTGTCACTTCAGAGTCCCGCCAGCGTCTGGTCGGATAGGTATCCACCTTTAAAAAATCATAATTGGCTGTTTTATACGGAATATCACGAAATCGCACATACCCCTTTTGTTCAAAATACCTTGCGCAATCTTCGGCAGAATTTTCACTATTTCCGTAGCAACGAACAATCGTGCGACTCCGCAGATTTTGCAGGCCGATTTCTTCCTGCGCATCCGGCAGAGCGGCTTGTGCAGCGGCACTTTGCGCAAGAAAGACGGCAACTCCGGCCAATCTCAACATTTTCAAGACACGCATTTTAGAATCCTTTCATATGATACCACATTAAGGAAAAAATATTAAATCTTCATTAAAAAAATCTACAAAAAATGCTTGCAAAAATAAGTTTTTATGGTATTTTCAGGCTCGTCCCTTGCCGTATAAAAAGATACGGCTATACAAGAACCGGCCTTAAGGGTTATCCCTAGAGCCATTTGTTGAGGAATCCAAAAGGAGATTAAACTAATGACCAAATATGAAAGCGTGCTGATTGCACGTCAGGATTTGGGCGCTTCTCAGGTAAACAACATTGTTTCAGACATGAGCAAAGTTATTGCCGACCAAGGAGGAGAAGTTGTCCGCGTTGATAACTGGGGTTTGAAGAACCTTGCTTATCGCATCAAAAAAAACCGCAAAGGCTATTATGTTCTTTTGAACATTTCTGCTCCGGCTCAAGCAATTGCCGAGTACGAGCGTTTGTTAAGAGTTAACGAAGACATCATCCGCTACATGACTGTTAAAGTTGAGGACTTCTCTGAAGCCTTGAGCAATGACGGTTCGGAAGCAGCTGCTGTTGAGGAATAGGAGAAAGAGCAATGGCTAAACAAGTATTCTTTAGAAGAAAAAAGAGCTGCCCGTTTTCCGGTGAAGACGGCTTGAAGATTGACTACAAGGATGTAAAATTGCTTTCTCGTTACATTTCAGAGAAAGGCAAGATTATTCCTAGTCGTATCACATCAGTTTCTGCCAAAAAGCAAAGAGAATTGGCCCGCGCCATCAAGCGTGCCCGTTATCTTGGTCTTTTGCCTTATGTAGCAATGTAAGAGGAGAAAAGAAATGGAAGTTATTCTGCTCGAACATGTAGAAAAATTAGGTAAGATGGGCGAGAAAGTAAACGTTAAAAACGGTTATGCTCGCAACTACCTTTTGCCTTCTAAAAAGGCTTTGCGTGCCACAGAGGCAAACTTGGCTGTTTATGAGAAACAAAAAGCCGAGTTGGAAGCTCACAACAAAAAGCTGCGTGAAGAAGCTGACAAACTTGCAGAATCTTTGAAAGGATTTTCTGCTGTTCTGATTCGTCAAGCAGCCGAGACCGGCCAATTGTATGGTTCTGTCACCATCCGTGACATTGCTGCAGCCATCAAAGAGGCTGGCTTTGGTGTAGAGCGCCGCCAGGTATTTTTGGACAAAGCCATCAAAGACTTGGGAGTTTACCAGGTAAAATTGAATCTTCATCCTGAAGTTTCTCAAACCATTTTGGTGAACGTCGCCCGTACTGATGACGAGGCCAAAAAACAGGCTAAAGCTTTTTCTGCTGAATAGGCTTTAGGTTAGACTAAAAAACCCGCTCCTTTTGGAGCGGGTTTTTTGTTTTATTTATTGTGGCTCAATCCTTCTCTGAAAGCATAAGACGGAACCAGCAATGTAGCCAAAGCAGACAAGCCAACCAAAATATAGACAATCCGGCTCAAAATACTCATTGGACCAAACAAGAAGGCGACCAAGTCAAAGTCAAAAGCACCGACCAATCCCCAGTTAACACCACCGATAACAGTGAGAATCAAAGCCAAATTTTTCCAAAAGTTATTCATTTTTATCTCCTTGTAAAATTTTACAATACCACTATGATATATGGGCGGCAAAGACAATTTCAAGCCAAGGAGAGAGGCTTTTATGTATAGCGAAAAGTTCAAGACTTTTATAAAAATGTGGGCAGAAGAATTTGCCATTCAAAAAACCATAGATGAAAAAGTCTGCGAGGACAGAGACGGCAACCCCATTCCGTGGTATACCTATCCGGCAATAGAATACTTGAACCAATTTGATTATTCGGACAAGAAGGTTTTTGAATTTGGCTGTGGCAATTCCTCAAAATATTGGGCCAAAAGAGCCAAAGAAGTCATTAGCGTAGAAGATAACCCCAGTTGGTTTGCCAAATGGCAGCAAGAACTGATAGCAGCAAATCAAAAAGTTTTACTAAGGAACGAAAATGAAAGCTATGAAGGCGCCATTTTAGAAAGCCAAGAAACTTATGATGTTATCATCATTGACGGTAAACGCCGCGCCGAATGCGCCCAAACTGCTCTACAAAGATTATCTGCCGGAGGGTTGATTATCTTGGATGACAGCGACCGTATTAATACCAGTCTGGAGTATAAAAGAGCCGTCGCAATCTTACGTGCGGAGAATTTGCTGCAAGTTGATTTTTATGGCTTCTGCCCAATGAACAACTATACCAAAACCACCTCGTTGTTCTTCAGAAGAGACTTTAAATTCAAATCCAAATTTGAGGTCCAGCCCATAAATGGCATCGGCAATCTTTGGAGTATGAGCAGAAGAAACCGCAAAGAATTTGTGAACAAACAAAAAGAAGAAGATAAAAAGGCCGATTAACGCTGTGCGAGCTTTGCTGCCGCGGAAGCAATTTGCAAAATTGTGTAGCTCAAGATTTCCGGCACCGGCATATTAGTCGTCTTGCAGTCTTTTTCACATTTATAAAGAAGCTCCAAAACAGAAAACACTCTATTTTTTGGCCAAATAGCGAGCTGACGCTTGAAAGAAGATAGGCGATAGAACATTACCCTCGGCACCAGCTTTTCAACCGCCTTATCTGGAGTTTCTCCTTTTTCCATAAACGCCAGACAATTAAGTATCCGATAAAAATGATATGTCAAAGAGCGCGTGATGGAAACCGGTTCCTCCCCCTCGTTTAACATTTTTTGCAAGGCCGCTTGTGCCTTTTGACTGTAGCCGCCGGCCGCAAAATAACAAACATCTTCCGATGAGGATGAAGATTGGTCAGCCACCACCGTCTTCACATCATCGACAGTCGCATTTTTCTTATCCCCGATATAGGTAATGAATTTTTCAAGTTCACTCAAATTTGTTTTGCGGTCATTAGACATTCTGGCACAAAACAACTGCAAAGCCTCATTGCCGATAGTAATTCCGGCCTCGATAAATTTAGCGCGCGCGGTAGAAAAAATATCTTCATCCCGGTCTTCATAACAAGCAACTGCCGCCATATCTTCTCGTTTTTCCGCCAAATTGACTAAAGAGGATTTTTTGTTAAGAGAAGCCGACGAGATAACCAATAACGTATCTGAGGAACTGCTATCAAGCATTGCAGCCAAATGTTTGGTCAGATTATTGTCAGCATCTTTGATAATAACAACTCTGCGTCCGCCCATCAAGGATTGGCTGTTATATTCAGAAATCATCAAGCCCGGATCAGAATTAACATCAGCACCGTTAAGATAAACAACGGCAAACGGATCATATAAATCCTTAGAAACAGTGAGAATAAGTTTGCGCACATATTCCGCCACCAATCCTTCATTAGCGCCATAAACTAAAAAACCTTTAATCATTGGTTCCGGTTTTTTAAGATATTTGTCTATTTGTGCGGCTTTATAAATCAAAACTATACCCCTCTTTGCCCTGTTGCGCATGGAAGTAAGCACCCAAACGCAAAGCTATATCGTTAGCAATGATTTTTGCAGCATCAGTCTCTGTTTTTTTCTGAGCCATAGTAGTAGAATAAGGGTTGGCCATAATATCATAGCTCACATAGGCAACGCTATCTCCCTTGACCAAGGTTCTGCTCTCCTCAAGGAGTTCATATTCAACACGGTACGTAACGCGTTCACTGGTTGCCGTAATATCTCGTCGCATAGCCTGTTGCACCACATCCTTACTAATAAGCTTAACTTTCAAGCGATATTGTGGATTTTTAGGAATTCCAGCTGGTGTAATCAGATCAAGCAAATTATTGCGCAATTGCTGCCCAAACCTATCAGCAATTCTTTCAACTTTAACTTTGGCCATTTCGGTCGTAATCGAAGTATCCGTCTTTCCGCCAAAATACCAAGAACTTGTGGTATCACGCTTCACATACAAGGGCTCAAAACCACAGCCGGAAAGCATTATAGCCAAAAGACAAAGCAACCATTTCCTACTCATTCTCTTTCTCCTCCATGCTATCCGACTGTTTTTTACATTAGGCAACAATATTCACGATTTTATTAGGAACAACAATAATCTTTTTGATTATTTTTCCTTCCAACTGCCGCTGCACATTGCCAATGGTCAATGCGGCTTTTTCAACCTCTTCCCGCGGAGCATCTTTGGGCATTTCTATGGTGCCGCGAACTTTTCCGCAAATTTGCACGGCATAAGTTACTGTTGTTTCCTCTGCCAATTTAGGATCTCCAACCGGCCAAACTTCGGTAACAACCAAAGTATCATTGCCCAAGCGGGCCCACATCTCCTCTGCCAAGTGCGGTGTAAACGGAGACATCAAGCGAATAAAGGTGCTGTAAAGCTCTGCCGGCACTTTCTCAAGGGAAGACATATAGTTCACAAAAGTCATCAACGAGGACACGGCGGTATTAAACTTCATCTGATCAATACGCTCGGTTACTTCCAAAATGCATTTATGCATGGCGCGCAGGTCATTTGCCGTTGCCGGAATATTGTAGACCTTTTTAAACAAATTATAGACCTTACCAACAAAGCGGTAGACGCCCATCAAACTCTCATCAGACCACATTGCCACTTGGTCAAACGGCCCGATAAACATCTCATACAAACGGAAAGTATCAGCGCCATAAGCATCAACAATATCATCGGGATTGATGACATTTCCGCGAGATTTTGACATTTTTTCACCGTTCTCAGCTAAAATCATGCCATGAGAAGTACGTTTTTTATACGGCTCCTTGGTCGGCACCAGACCGCAATCATAGAGGAACTTGTGCCAAAAACGAGAATAAAGCAAGTGCAACGTGGTGTGCTCCATTCCCCCATTATACCAATCAACCGGCATCCAATATTCCAAAGCTTCTTTAGAGGCAAATTCCTTATCATTGTGCGGATCACAGTAACGCAAGAAATACCAAGAAGACCCTGCCCAGTTTGGCATGGTATCAGTCTCTCTGCGTGCATGGCCGCCACATTTCGGACAAGCGGCATTGAGCCAATCACCGGCTTTAGAAAGAGGCGATTCCCCTTCATCGTTGGGATGATAATCCGGCACCGGCGGCAAAGTGAGCGGCAACTCAGATTCAGGGATCGGCTGCCAACCGCATTTTTCACAATAAACCATAGGGATAGGCTCACCCCAATAACGCTGACGAGAGAACACCCAATCACGCAATTTGAAGTTAACTTTTGCCCGCCCAAAGCCATGAGAAGTCGCATACTCAATAGCTGCCTTCATGCCGTCTTCTTTATTCATACCGTTCAAGAAACCTGAGTTGATATGGGCTCCGTCTTCTTCCCAAGCTTTTTCAGAGACGTCCCCGCCTTCCAAAACTTGGATAATCGGCAAATTAAAGACTTTGGCAAAATCATAGTCACGCTGGTCATGAGCCGGCACTGCCATAATTGCACCGGTTCCGTACCCGGTCAAAACATAGTCAGAGATAAAGACCGGAATTTCCTCTCCCGTAAACGGGTTAATTGCCTTAACCCCTTTAAGCTCGACACCGGTTTTTGAATCATCCATGGTTCTCTGCAGATCAGACTTTTTAGCCGTAGCCTCGACATAAGCCCTAACCTCATCGGGGTTAGAAAACTTGCTCATATACTTCTGTACAAACTCATGTTCCGGCGCCAAAACCATATAAGTCACGCCAAAAGCAGTATCCGGACGTGTTGTAAAGACAGTTAACTTGTCATCCCCGAATTTAAAATCGAGTTCGGCACCTTCGGAGCGGCCAATCCAGTTAATTTGCTGAGATTTAACTCTGTCAATAAAATCAAGCCCTTCCAAATCATTGATAAGCCTATCGGCATACTTGGTAATAGCAATCATCCACTGCTCTTTATCTTTGCGAACAACCTCTGCCCCGCAACGCTCGCAGTGTCCGTTAATCACCTCTTCATTAGCAAGACCGACCTTGCAAGAAGGGCACCAGTTGATGGCGATTTTATCTTTATAGGCCAAACCTTTTTCAAAGAACTTAATGAACATCCATTGTGTCCATTTATAATATTCCGGAGAAGAAGTATCAATACATCTGTCCCAATCAAAGCTAAAGCCCAAAGATTTCAGCTGCTTGGTAAAAGTTTCAATATTTTTCTTTGTAGACACGGCAGGGTGCACGCCTGTTTTGATGGCATAGTTTTCAGCCGGCAGGCCAAAAGCATCAAAGCCCATCGGGTAGAGTACATTAAATCCTTGCATTCTCTTTTTGCGAGCGATAACATCCAACGCGGTATAAGAACGCGGATGCCCCACATGCAGCCCCGCACCGGAAGGGTACGGAAATTCGACCAAGGCATAAAATTTTGGTTTGCTCTTGTCTATCTCAACATGGTAGGCTTTTTCATCATCCCAGATTCCCTGCCATTTTTTTTCTATTTTTTTGAAGTTATAACGATCTTCCAAAGGCCATTCTTTTTGCCACTCTGCAAAGCTCTCTTTGCCGTCAAATCTCTTATTGTTCATTGTTTATTATCCCAAAAATTTTATTCTAAGTTCAAACTTTTTCGATACAAAACTCGTGCTTGTTTCAAAATTGCATCTTCCACCTTTCGGTCAAGTTTCAAATTATCAGGCTCCGCCACCCACTCTTGCCCGTTCCACAATCGTTTATTGACTTTTGCGACCAAACAATCACCACGCAATTTTTCGCTCAAGACCTTAATCTCGAGCTGATACTCAACTCCAGACACACCCTCAACCAAAGTCCACCCGGTTGTAATGGTTCCCGATTCTTTATCTTCGGAAATCTCCTTCATAAAAGCAACTTTATCTTTAGCAGCCTGCCACAAAAACTTATTTGGCTCAAAAGTTGTTTTTACCTCTTCTTTTACCTCCGGCTCGCCCCACCAATTAAAAGGGTTCATCCATGCACAGCCCGAAAGCAAAAAGGCGAGGAGCAAAACGGTATATTTTTTCATTATCAATCTCTTCAGAGTGTTATTTCACAAACTTTTTCTCAAAAGTAACGTAGTTTAAGTTATTTGACAAGAGTCTATTTTTTCTCTCTTGTAATTATCGCCAGATAAAATAAAATAGGGCAGATTTCAAAACCACAAAAGGCAAAGAACAAATGTCTGACATACGTTTGCAAGCAACAATCATGCTCCAAGAGATCTTAGAAAAGAGAACTTTTGCTCAAGATGTAAAAATGCACCTCGATTCGGCTTCAGAAACAGACACGGCTTTTGCCAATATGCTCTTGCAAACATCGCTGCGGCATTTGGTTTATATCAAGAAGATTCTCAAAACTTTCATCAAAAAGAAATTACCGACATCCTCGCAAATGGCATATTATGCGCTTATTTTGGGGGCAACGGAGGCTTTATACCTCAACACACCGGACTATGCCGTTATCAACAGTTATGTTGAAATTGTCAAAAAACGTCTGGATAAATATGTTGCAGGCTTTGTCAATGCTGTTTTAAGAAAAGTTTGCACAGGCAAAGAAGAATTCAAGGCTCAAGACCAAGGCATGTTTTTTCCAAACGATTTCAGAGGGCTCTTAAACAAAGATTATGGCAAAAAACAAACACTCGCCATTGAAAAAGCCGCCTTAGAGGAGCCTCTGCTTGACATCACGCTTAAAGAACCCTGCACAATAAAAGGAGCTCAAGTGTTGCCGCTTGGCACTCTGCGCCTCAAGAACTCAGGATCCGTCACAAAAATAAACGGATACAAAAAAGGACTTTGGTGGATTCAAGATTTTTCATCGGCCCTCCCGGTTAAACTGCTGAAAGATATTAAAGGCAAAAAAGTTTTAGACCTTTGCGCGGCTCCGGGCGGCAAAACGGCACAACTTCTTGCTGAAGGTGCAAAAGTTACGGCTGTTGATATATCTGCCCCTCGCCTAAAAAAGCTAGAAGAAAACTTGAGCCGCTTAAATCTAAAGGCTGATAACATTATTTGCGAAGATGCCCTGCGCTTCTTGCAAGATTTCTACGGTGAGCCGTTTGACATCATTTTGCTTGATGCCCCATGCTCTGCCACCGGCACTTTACGCCGCCATCCGGAATTGGTGCACATCAAAAGCGTCGCAGATGTTGAAAAGATGGCAAATTTGCAAAAACAGCTGCTGAATTTGGCCGGACGAGCCTTAAAAAAAGACGGTATTTTGGTTTATTGCACCTGCTCTCTTTGCAAAAAAGAAGGGGAAGAGCAAATAGCCTCTTTTCTGCAAGATAGAAAGGAATTCAAAACCATTTTGGCGCCTCTTCCGCCCGAGCTTGCAGACCTGCAAACACCTGAAGGCTGGATCAGAATTTTGCCATCCTCTCTACCGCAATACAAAGGGGCCGATGGTTTCTTTATAGCTTTACTAAAGAAGGAAAACTAATGTTTTTTGCCAAGACAGAAAATAAACAAACAACTGCCCCCAGAAACATATGCATTTTAGGGACCTCGGCCCTTAGCTTTTATCTCGCATCCGAGCTACAAAAAAACGGCCACAAAATTACCATCCTTTGTCTTCCGCAAGAGGCCGATGAATTCGGAGCCACAGATTTTATCATAAAAAACGAGCAATGCTTGCAAAGCCACCGACATAATTTTCATTATTCTTTTGAGCTGGATTTTGCGCCGGATTTACTCCTCATAGCTTCAAACATAACGTGTTTGCGCAGAGATCTGCTTTTGCTTTCTCCACGTTATTTGGCAGAAACCCCCATTGTGTCCTTTACACCGACAACACCCAATTCTCTGATAAGCGACATTTTAAAAAAAGTGAGCATCAATGCTTACTTTAACGGCTGGCTAAGCCGCGACAAAAACCACGTCACAAATTTCAGCCGCCCTTCCAACATAATATTTAGTCTCGAAGAGCTTTCCCCACAAGCAACGGCTCTACGAGATATATTTAGCGGCATCGGTATAGAAACAAGCGCAAAAAATCAAGACGCAGCAAACTTTTGGCACTGGTTTGCACCACGCATCATCGCCACCTTATTAGATTTGCCATCAGGAAAGAGCATCCATGCCTTAGGCAAAACCAAAGAAGGACGTGCCATTATAGACAGTTGCGTTAACGAAGTTGCAAATTTAGCCATGGTTGATAATGTAAAGATAGAACGCTCAGAGATTCTGACTCAAATATACGCCATTCCGGAAAATTACACGCCACTCTTGCAAAAACTTCCCCGAACGGCCTCAGCATTACTGCTTGAAAGGCTAAGTGCATTACTATTCCACGGAATTTCACCGGAAGATGATCGTTTTCGGCTTTTGCAACGGCTGATAAAAAAAATCCGCAACAAACTTTAGTATAACCTTCTAATGTTGCTTGAAGAAACATAACAACAATATTATACTTTCTTCAGTTTAGATTAATCTAAAGAGGCAAGAGATGAGTTTGGAAAATGTTTTTTTGCTTTTTGGCAGTTTATTTTGCCTCTTGTCAGGCTTTATCGGCTTCAACTATCTAAGCCGACATACTTTACCAAAGCCGCTTTCTGCCATAATCATTTACGCTTTAATTCTTGCGGTTTCTGGGTCTTTTGGCATCTTTGACTGGCACAACAATGACTTCATCTCTCCATCTTCTGCTCTGGCTTTTTTAATGCCTCTGTTGGCGGCGCTGCCGATTGCCGCACTCATATTCTTTCCGCTCAACCTCATTTTTAGGTGGCTGATTTCTTTCTCTCTGGCAAGCTTTGTTTTGATATGCTTTAATATAGAAACAATCTTATTTTCAAATCTCCCGCTTTGGAGCAATCAATTGATTGTTGCCTTTCTATGGTCAATCGTTGCCACTGGATTAAGAGTATTAAACGGAGAGCCTACGTTGGTTGTTTCAGAAATCCTTTGTAGCGGGCTTGGCATTTTCATTCTCTCGCTGATTGGCGCCGTCCCCTTTGCTCTGGGTTTAACCAATGCCTGCCTGTTCGCGGTTTCTCTGGCCTTTTTACTATACAACTGGTATCCCCCTGCTCTTTCTCTCAAAGACAGCGAGGTAGATTTGCTGGGGTTTCTCATCGGAGGGCAGCTTGCCTGGTGTGTGGCAGAAGGCTCAGCCGCTCCGGCTGTCATATTGATCATGCTGTTTATTTGTGAATTGCTCTTTGCTCTTGCTCAAAAGCTGACATTTTTACCAGCCTTTGCCGACATCAAGCAAGACACGGCTTATGCCAAGGCAGTTTCTTCAGGATTGTCCCAAGCAACCGTAGCCAGCCATTTTTTAAGAATCAACCTGCTATTGGTTTTGTTTGGCTGTTTTCAGGTTTATGCCCCCAACCAGATTTCCATACCTTTGGTCTGCGCCGCCATCACGGCATGGCAGCTTTATCGACTGATACACTGGAGCACTCTCACCTCCGGCATAAGAGAGACCAATCAAGCCGTTGCCGCCGAGCTCAAAAAGAACTTTGCCGAGATAAAAAAACACCTCAACAAGGACAAATAGAACCGCAATGCTGCTAGATTTTTTGAAAAAATTTTTCCTGCAACCTCGCCCGGCTGATCCGGAGGACCTAACACCGGAGGCAGCTTTGCAAATAAATTTTCGCGTTGTTGTCGTAGAATTTGCCGACAATGTTGAAGGCAATTGCGGAGAGCTTGTTGCGAATTTTCTAAAAACTTGTGAAGGCTTAAACGTTAGTTATTTTGATGAACCCTTTGATAAAACTTTCCTAAACTTGGAAAGCCGCACTTTATTTGACCTTCTGGATAAAGGGCAAAACATATTAGACAAAACCGGAGCAGATGTTCTAATTTGGGGCTGCCGGGAAGGAGATAAGATTAGGCTAAACTTCCAAACAGGCAACCAATACGGCGGCCATGGGGATAGCTTTGTCTCTCTGCTTGATAGCTTATATTTTCCGGCTGTTTTATTTGAGAGAACAGATATTTTCTTTCCACCATCACTGATAACTCTGTTATATGGAGCCACCATCAGTGCTTTGAACTTAACGGAAAGAACTCCGCAAATTCAAAAAAGATATTTGCTGAAAAAAATTATCGCCAAACTGTCTTCCGACAACTCTGCCAAATCCCTCTCCCTAGACTACATCCCCTATGTGATGAATTTTTTGGGTATTATATATCTGAGTTTTTGCGCCCGCTCGGAAACGGACAAAGATTTCAAAATTGTCAAGAATCTGCTAGAAACGGCCATTAAGCACCAAGATTTGATAAAGAATCCCATTCATCTTGGTTGTATTTATTACCACTTTGGCCAGCTATATGATTCAGCCTCAATGCGCTTGCCCAAACATCCCACCAGTTACTACAGAGGAGCCATCAGCAACTACCGCTTGGCACAAAAATACCTTGGCAAATACAATTATCCCTACGACTATGGGTTGATATCTTTCACACTTGCCAAACTATATTTTAATTATTGGCGACAGAAAGAAGACTTACAAGCTTTACGTGATGCTGTATTTAATTTAAGAGAGGCGGAAAAAATTTTCACCTATGCATTGTTTCCTGAGTTCTGGGCAGAGATAGAAGGCGAGTTAGGCTATTTATTATCTCTCCTTGGCAACATTACCGGCAGTGATGAGATAACCGAGCTGGCGATTGCCGCCTATAAAAATCAGCAAAAAATCATCACCGAGAAGAGGGACCCTTTGCTGTGGGCGCAGATTCAAGAAAAGATAGGAGAGATTTACTATCGTCTTGGCAAAAAAGATGCAGACAAAGACACGTTGGAAGAGGCCTTAGAATATTTTCACGATTCCCTGTATATTTTTGAGAATATGAACTTGAGTGAAGACGCCAAACGCCTAACCACCTCAATTGCCAAAACCAACCACGTTTTGAGCTATCAATAATCAAAAAAAGCCCGCAGATCTGCGGGCTTTTCTACAGTAATCGAAACACCAAGACTCAAGAGTTGGAATTAATCCAAGATTCTATGGTTGACTTGGAGTTCAAACCAACTTTAACATCAATCTGCTTACCGTCTTTGAACAAGAACAAAGTAGGAATGCTGCGGATTCCATATTGAGCGGCAGTGTTGGGAGATTCATCGACATTCATCTTGCAAATCTCAACCTTGTCAGCCATTTCCTTGGAAACCTCTTCCAAAACCGGAATCAACTGACGGCAGGGGCCGCACCACTCAGCCCAAAAATCCACCAAGACCAAACCCTTAGCCTTCAAAACCTCATTTTCGAACTGGGCGTCTGTAATAGCTTTCATGTCGTTTCCTTTCATATATAAAATAATGCTCATGCAATACAGATAATATAGGAGATAAAAAAAATAAATTAAAGAGTAATTTGCACTTATTTGTATGTTTATTACCCTATCGGCATCATTACCGCCGTATTTGTCCACAAAATATAGGTTTCGACCCTTTTACCGGGATAGATTTTTTCAACCAAAGCCCTATATGCAGCAAGCTGGCGGACATAAGATTCGGGAACCTGTGCAACAGTTTGGGCCGCCGGCCTGTTGGTTTTGAAATCAACAATCATCACCTTATTCGGCAATATGGCCAAACGGTCTATCTTGCCGGAGATAATCTTGCCCTCAACCTCACCCATCACCGGCACCTCGGCCTTTGAGTTTTCACCAAAGAGCGGAGCAAAATCAGGATTCTCCACCAAAGCAAGCACCTCTTTGCAGATTCTTTGCTGCTCCGAGGCTGCCAAATCTGCCCCAAACTTTTGCAGATATTCCATGGTAGAATTTTCCCTGTTTTGAGCCTCGACCTCCGGCAAAAATTGCATCAATTTATGAATGATAAGACCGCGCCTGAAATATTCCGGATGCCCCTCATTCAAAGGAGAATCAGCGATTTCTTCTTCATCTTCGTTTTCTTTTGAAGGTGTAAGAGGTTTAGCAAGCGGCGCCTCAACAGGAGCAGGCTTTTCTATCCAATCAAAGCGCGAGATTTCTACTTTGGCGGCAGCAGATTGCGGAGCCGGCGGCAACGGAGCCTCTTGGCAAACCTCATAGCAAAGAGAACCGTCATCTTTATTTTCCGCTATTGAAGAAAGTGCATTTTTGCACAAACTATACCAGGACTCATCACTGACTTTTGTGCCTCTTTGATAGCCGCAAATATACAACCTTTCTTCTGCTCTGGTCAAGGCCACATAAAGCAATCGGTGATATTCCTCCAAAGAGAGTTGCTTTTCTTTTTCCTTAATTTGGCGGCAATTATCTTCATAATCGGCGGATTGAAAAGGATAAAACAACAAGTTATCATCAAAGAGGAGGCCGGCCTCGTTTCTAATTTGCTTTACTCTGACAGTATCTGGCAAAATCACAATCGGTGCCTGCAAGCCCTTAGACCCATGCACTGTCATGATTCTAACGGCATCCTCTTGACTTTGCTCAAGCTCACGTTTGATTTCCACCTCATCGCCTTCCATCCATTGCACAAACAATTGCAAAGAGGGAATATGTTCCTGCTCAAAAGAAAGTGCCAGATTTACAAACTCATCCAAACCATCTTCGGCCTCATTTCCAAGCCTTGCCACAAACTTTTGCCGCCCTTTGAGCGTGGTCAGGACATGGCTGTAAAATTCAAACGGACGCACTTGGTCTGCCATATTCAAAAGCTGCTGCAAAACAAGAGCCGTTTGCTGATATTTTAGATTCCCCTGCAAACGTTGCCATAGAGTTAAAGATTTCCGATTATAACACAGGTCAAAGAGGTCATCATCCGTGAGGCCGAACAAGGGAGATTTCAGCACCTCGGCCAGAGTCAAATCATCCTCAGGCAACAACACGAATTTCGCCAACGAGAGCAAATCCTGCACGGCAATCTGCTCCAAGAGCTTAATTTTATCTGCCCCCGCCACATTAACACCGATATTCTTGCAAGCTCTGACCAATTCCTCAACAAAACTGTTGCGGCGCTGAACCAAAACCATAAAATCGCGGTAACGCACGGGCCGATTTTTAGAAACCAGCAATTCTTTGCTTTGCACTTTTTTATAGATATTCTCGGCAATCATTTTTGCCAGACGAGAACTGGTGGATTCCGCCACGATTCTCTCCACCGGAGGCAACCAGATATCAGGATTTTCGCCTTTTTCAGCCTCCACCAAAGGCCAAAGTTCCATCTTGCCGGCCTCGCCTATTCTGGAAGGCACATGCCAAACTTTTTCCTCTGCCGGCACCACACCGATCTTGGCGACCTCATCTTCAAAAACACGATTAACCGTGTCTAAAATGGCCGCAGTTGAGCGGAAAGAAACATCCAGATTAACTTCTTTAAATGGTGTGCTTTCACTACTTTGGGCAGCAAAATAACGGCGCATTTTCTCAAACTCAGCAGGGTCAGCTCCCTGAAAAGAATAGATAGATTGTTTTCTATCTCCCACGGCAAAAACCGTGCCGTTTTTATTTTTTGCCCCTTCCCCATAGAAAAATTCTTGGGTAATGGCACGGATAATTGCCCATTGGTCAGGCGATGTATCTTGCGCCTCATCAATCAACACATTGTCGATTCCACCGTCCAATTTATAAAGCACCCATTGAGCCACTTGCGGATTCTCTAATAAACTTCTGGTCTGCACAATCAAATCCTCATAGTCTACTTTGGAGTGCAGGCGTTTATAGTCCGTATAGCCTTTAAGCAAATCTTCTGCCAAAAACAAAACCGCCTTGGTTGAGGCAAACAAATTAACCGCCGCCAGTTTCTGGTTTGCTTCAAGAAGTCTTGACGCCTCACCAAAAGCAAAATCAGGCCCCTCGGGAAAAGCGGCCATCACCGCCTTGGTTCCGACACTTTTACGCGGCTCAAATTTATCTGTCAGAAAGATAGAGCGGTAAGCCTCAAAATCCTTTGCCTCAAAAGATTTCCTCAAATCCTCACCCTTGCCCTTGTCAGTGGCGGAACCTTGCGCCAAGGCCCCAATAAGGCTTTTAACCGCCAAAGCATCAGTGGCGGCAAAAAAATCTTCAACCACGCTTTCGGGTGTTTCATCAAAAGAAATTTTGAGTTTTTTGGCAACTTCAGCCAACAAGGCATCACTTCCTTTGGCGAGCAATCGAATAATTTTATTTCGATTCTCAGTCAAAGAATTCATAAGTTTGGGAAAAGAATATTCGCTCACTTTTGTTGTGATGTATGCCAATGCCTGAGCTGTCCGCCCGTTTGGCTCAAGCTCAATTTTGCGCAAGAGCGAAGTTTTAATGTTTTCCAAAGCCTCATCTGCAGTACGATCATCCATCACCTCAAAATAGGGAGATATTTTTGCTTCCAAAGGAAATCTCTTTAATATTTCTTGGCAAAAACTGTGAATGGTCTGAATTTTCATTCCGCCCGGGGTATCAAGCAAAACCGCAAACAATCTTCTGGCTTGGGCCATAACTTTGGCATCCAAAGTTTGCTGGCCCAAAAGCTGTTGGAGCTGAGATATGAGCTTATCATCATCAATCACCGCCCACTTACTCAACCGCTCGGCAATACGATTGTTCATTTCCACCGCAGCCGCTTTTGTATAGGTCAAGCACAAGATTCTGGCAGGCGCCACTCCTTTTAAGAGGAGCCGCAAAACCCTATCAGACAACACCTTGGTTATGCCTGTTCCGGCAGAGGCCTCCACCCAAACCGAGAGATTGGGATCAGAGGCTTTTCTCTGCTGTGCAGAGGCGAGATCGATTCTTCTTTGTTTTTCGAGCACCAAATCAGTCATCGCCACCCTCGTTCACATACCATTCTTTGACTCTGGCCAAATGCTCATAATCCGAATATTCGGGAATTTTTTTGGGATTAGGCTGGCAAATATAGGCCGTTGTTTCAAAATCAAACAATGTTATTAAATCTCTCAAACGTTGCTCAGTTTCAGCTAAAATCTTCTCAATTTTGTCAGAGATAACCACTTCCTTGCGCGAAAGCTGCCAATAGCGCAAAGATTCCACATCTGCGGCGGCAATTCCATCAAAACCGCCTTTTTGTGCAATAATCCCCTCAAGCGGCAGTTGCGGAGCAAAACCGAGTGTCACCTCTTTAACACCACGCGCTTTTCCGGTCTTATAGTCAATGATATTGATTTTGCCGTCCTTGGTCTGGTCCACTCTGTCGGCCTTGGCCGTTAGGGTAAATTTTCCCCCCGGCAAATCAAGTTCAAACCGACCTCTGACTTCATTATAAACTTTGGCAATTTGCGGTCGATATTTCTCCTCCAAGGTTGCCAAATGCTCAATCATTTTTTCAAACTTTGGCCACCAAAAAGCCTTTTTCTCTGCCAATTTTGGGTCTTGTTCAAACTTTTGGCGCCCCAAAGCCAAGAGCTCCTCTTTGCCGTCGGCAGGAAAACTATTTGGATAGCGATTATTAAAATCTTCCAAAATCCCGTGCAACAAATTTCCAAAATCAGCCATGGTCAGCTCACGCTCTATATCCTCGAGCTTTTTAAGCCGCAATATATACTTGGCAAAGATACTGTAAGGATCACGCATCAGCATCTCTATTCCGCTGGCAGAAAGCTCTCTTGGTCTGGCTTTTAGAGGAGGCCTGGGTTCAGGGGAAGATATTTTATCAAACTTCAGAGGTTCATCTAAATTTTTTGCCGTTTGCTCATAAATTTTTGCTTCCAAAGTTTCAATATCTGTCTGCAGAGCTTTTAACACGGTCTCAAGCCGCATCCACCAACGAGACTTGAGCATTGGGGTTCCCTCAACTCTCTCGGCTCTGGTTAGGTAAACCTGTTTTGCGCCCATAAACTGAGCCAAATCAGCCCCTAAAACACCGATTGCTTTTTCCGGCTGCGGAAATCCAAAGTCTCTTTTCATCGGGCGCGACATCCATGGGTCTGCCGCCGGAGAGGAGGGCCAAATTCCCTCATTAACCTCACCCAATATCATCACATCAAAATGCTGCAACCTGGCCTCAATCGGCCCCAAAACTTTCAGCCTGGGGTGAGTGCCGTACTTTGGGCGCACCGGCACTTGCAAAGCCAAAGCCTCAAACAAGCCCAAGTATTGATCCGGAGCCACCTCTCCCAAAACGTCGGCTTTTTCCATCACTTGCGCCATCAAAGCCGCGCCTGCCTGCCCGGCATCTCCGCGCCACAAATTTTCCTTACCCTCCTTCTGATTTGTTGCCGCTAATGCTTCCGCCACCTTAATATGCGCTTCCAACAAAGCGGACAAATTAACTTTTGCCTGCAAATATAAATCA
The DNA here is from genome assembly GCA_944392215.1 of uncultured Alphaproteobacteria bacterium. GTDB lineage: Bacteria > Pseudomonadota > Alphaproteobacteria > RF32 > CAG-239 > CAZU01. Next base: position 18,778 of record CALXVX010000023.1, read on the forward strand.
GAAAGGGGCTTTAACAAGGATTGCAAAGAAAGAAGAATTTGCTTTGCCTCTGTGTCTTCTTGTTCCCCGCGCCAAACAATTTTTTCCAAAGCTCTCGCCTTTTTACGGACAAGTGAATATTCTTGGCCCATTCCGCATAGCGGATGTTTTAACAAGCTCAAAATTTCCACCCTTGCAGCATCTGGTTTAGCGGCCTCAGCCACCAAACGCATAAAACTTCCCCATGGTGTCAAAACTAGCGGCCGCCCGGCGGAATCATCAATTTTAATTCCCCAACGCTCCAGCTCTGCCGCCACACGCCTGGCCAGATTTCTATCCGGCGTAACCAAAGCTGCTGTTTTTTCCGGCTTTTCCAAAACCTCACGCATAATCAAAGCAATAGCCACGGCCTCTTGGCGAATATCCTGGCAATCAATAAGCTGTAGTCCCTCACAGGCTTTGGCCGATATTGTTTTGGGCGTCAGGTCACGCCACTTGTCAGTTGAAACCGCCGGCCGCATAATTTCAGAGAGTAGTTTTTCTCTTTCCTCATTCTGCGGTAAGACCAAATCTTGCACTTGCTCCCTTGAGATTTTAAGAAAATCCAAAAGCATTTTAAGCTCAAACTGCGGATGGCTCTCATCAATCTTGTTCCAAGAATCCTCATCCAAAAACTTATCAAGCCCGGCCAAAACAATCTCGCCGTTTGGCAATTCTGCCACCACCTTCACCAGCTCCCGCATAGAGGGAAAAGTTGCGGTTGTTCCGGCAATAATAATCCGTTTGTTTGGCCTTGTTTCCGCCCAAATCTGCGCTTGCTTCAACATTAATTTATTTTTGCGCTCGCTGGCATCAATCACGCCGCGCTCTTGCAAAATTTGCGGCCAATAAGCAGTGATGATTTCCAAAAATTTGAGTGTCTCCTGCCAGTGTCCGGCATATTCTTCCGGCACCAAATTTTGCAAATTAGCAAAATCTAAGTTTTCATTATTAACGGTATCAATCAGGCTTCCCAGTTCTTGCGCCAAAAAACACGCCTGACTGAGAGAAATACTCTCAGTGCCGAACCCTTGCGGCTTGGAAAGAATAATTCGCATAAACAGCATCATCCTCCCCATCGGGGAGATGGCCGGCGGAATCTCTAATACCCCGGCGGCAGCTCCCTGTCCGCTCAAGATCAAATCATCTTCCTCAACATCGGCAATCGGCAGCATCTGCGGCAGCAACATTGGCTGCATGCCGCGAAGCTTAACAAAAGTCTCGGCCATGGTCTTGCAGGCACGACGGTTGGGTAATAGAATCAATACATCAGACAGGGCCAAGGGATTTTGTGCATACTCATCCAACAGCCTTGCCGCCAATACATCGGCAAAACTATTAGAAAGCGATATGTTAAACACCTTAAGCAGTTTCAAAAACCTCTTTAACAAATTTTTCAAGCGCACGGCCGCGATGAGAAATCGCAGCCTTTTCTTGCTTGCTCATCTCGGCAAAAGTCTTGTCAAAACCATTCGGCACAAAGATCGGATCATAGCCAAAACCTTGATTACCGCGGCATTCGAAAATGATTTTACCCTCTACTTTTCCTTCAAAAAGTTTCACCTCTTCTCCCGGAACTTTTAGCGCCAACACACAAGCAAAATGTGCATTTCGGCTTGAAGAAGGTACCAAAGCCAACTCGCCCAAAAGCTTAGAAATTCTAGAAGGCGTATCCGGCGCATAGCGAGCAGAATAAACCCCCGGACGCCCACCCAAAGCATCAACACAAAGTCCGGAATCATCTGCCAAACACGGCAGGCCGGAAGCCTTGCTCAGGGTCTCGGCTTTAAGGGCTGCATTTTCGGCAAAAGTTGTTCCCGTCTCCTCGACATCTGGCAAGCTTAAATCTCTTGCCGAAACAATCTCTACCCCAAAGGGCGCCAACATTTGTGAAAGTTCATCAATTTTGCCTTGATTGTGAGAGGCCAGAACCAATTTTTTAATCATTAGCCACTCCTAAAGCTTTTTTCTGTTTAGCAATCCGTTCGCGGATTCCTTTTTTGCCCAAAGCCAGCATTTGATTAAATTGTTCCTCGTCAAATGGGGCTCCCTCGGCGGTACCCTGAATCTCAACCAACTTACCGCTTTCGGTCATCACAAAATTCATATCCACCTGCGAATTTGAATCTTCCTCATAGTCCACATCCAGCACAGCCTCACCGTCATAAATATCGCAAGAAACCGCCGCCACAAATTCTCTGATAGGGTTAGCTTTAAGTTTTTTCAAAGCCACCAATTTTTCCATTGCCTGGTAGAGCGCAACAAAACCACCGGTAATAGAGGCCACCCTGGTGCCGCCATCTGCCAAAATAACATCGCAGTCAATACAAATGGAGATATCCTTCATTTTTTCCAAATCCACCACGGAGCGGAGAGATCGGCCGATAAGGCGTTGAATTTCCTGAGTGCGGCCGGAAGGCTTTTTACACTCTCTTTGCACTCTCACTTGGGCGGAGCGAGGTAGCATAGCATACTCAGCCGTAACCCAACCCTTGTTTTGTCCCTTGAGCCAAGCAGGAACCTTTTCTTCCACACTGGCAGTACAAATGACATGGGTGTTGCCGTATTTCACAAAACAAGATCCCTCGGCATAAGGATTATATCCGGGAACAAGCTCTATCTCTCGCAGAGCATCATTAGCACGATTTGTATGACGCATTTTTCATCTTCTTTAATACTGATTAAACCTGTCTGCTAGGATATGCCATTTTCTTTTTTCTGGCAACAAAAAAGCCCCGTTGATACAGGGCTTTTTTACAAATCCTCAAAATTTTATTTTGTAACCACCACCATAGCCTCTCTGAGCAGACGGCCGTTGAGCATATACCCGGTCTGCAGTTCGGCGATAACTGTTCCGGCCGGTTTAGATTTATCCTCAACTTCCTGAATAACCTGGTGGAAATTAGGATCAAAAACCTTACCCATAATATCCATTTTGGTAATGCCGAATTTTTCAAACACTTTCATAAGTTCGGCCTCTGTAAGCTCCACACCTTTTTTCAAAGCCTCACAGTTGTCATTACCTTCATTATTATTCACAGCATCAATAGCCCGGTGTAAATTATCCGCTACCGAGAGCAAGCTCTTAGCAAAAGAAGATATGGCATATTTATTGTTTTTTTCAATTTCCTGCGCACAGCGTTTTTTAGTGTTTTCCGCCTCGGCAAAAGCGCGCAAATAATCCTCTCTCAACTTAGCATTTTCAGCTTTCAAGAGTTCCAAATCAGTATCATCGGCGGCATCATCGACTTCAGCCTCAGCCTCCGCTGCGGATTCGTCTGTTTCCGTTTCATCAGCCAAAGCCTCATCGAGGTCTTTCGCCAAATCATCATTTTGTGTTTCAGGGTGTCTTTTTTTGTTCTTACTCATGTTTTTTCTCTTTAAAAAATTAGGACTTGTGTGTATATATATAAGGAATTTAGTGACTAAAGCTTGACAAGTCAAGAGCGATAGTTTTTTAATACTTTCATAAGATATTTCTGTTAAAGCAGAAAATTGAATTATTTTTCTGGATTCTTGAAAGATATGAGATGAAACCCCACAAATTGAACTCGGATTTAACCACATCAAGATTACTACCCAAAGGTTTTAACAAAAGAAAGTTTACTGTTACTTACGCGGTTACCACCAACCCGTACTTTCAAGAAATTCAAAATCTCTCCAAGACACAATGCTTAGCCAACACCAGCTGGCCGCAAATAGACAAGATTAGAGGCTGGATGGTCTCTGCCGAAACTGCCACGTTTATGAAATGGGGTGGCCTTGGCGTTATTGCCACCGAACTGCCTGAGGCTTTCAATAAATGCTTTGGCCCTCAGGGTGAAAAACTAACCGTTGTAACTCCGCTCTATATTGGCAACACAGGAAAGAAAAAAACGGAGCTAATTGGCGACAAATACATTGGGGCAGAGCATAAAGAAATTGAGCTGACAAAAATAAGAACCCTTGATGTCCCCTTCATGAGTGAAAAGAATACACTCACCAAATACAAAGTAGATGTTTACACCGGCCACTTTGGCAACTGCGACTATATATTTCTCTCTAACGACAGGTTCTTCAATATTGATCCCCACAAAGACAATCCTCCCGCTCAAGACGGATGCTATATCAAAAACAAATACGGCATCAACGAAGTTGAGCGTTTTGCCTTTTTCTCAAAATCTGTTTATGTTCTCATCAAAAACATCTGTGCGGAAAAGATTACGGAGATTGAATGTCCAAACGTCATTATCGCCAATGACTGGCATAGTGGTGCGCTCTCCGGATTGTTAAAATATTTCACTACCGCACAAGTGGAAAATAAGATGATGGATGCCGCCCTTGCCGAAAAGATAAAGGCTCTTCCGATTGTGCATATTGCTCACCATTTAGGCTATCAAGGCTGGGATTACGAAAACACGGCAAAAATATTGAACTCGTTGTACGAGGACAGAGCTGCGGTTGTATTCAAGAACGCCAAAGCCATCAAAAACAGCAACCCCCGAGCCACCAATACGCTGATTGTGCATGATTGCTACAACCAAGCCTCTTGCAATTTTCACCTGGCAGACAAAGTTGTGACTGTTTCAAAAAACTATCTTGAAGAAGTTTCAAAAGAACTGGGGTTTGGATTTGACTTTCGTGATATCTTAAAAATTCGCAAAGACCACCGCGATTTCTTTGGTATTGTAAACGGTTATGAAAAGAAATTAATATCACCCAACCAAGAAAAGATTACTGCCGTTAACAAATATTTTGGTGATACGGATTTTAAGACTTTTGATGAAAATCATCTGGAAGGAAAGTTGCATAATAAGGAAGAATTTATCAAGCTTATTTCAAAAATCGCCACAGATAAAGACTATAAGCAGAAAGTGATTCCCTTGGTTGATATCTATAAGTTTGAAGACCTCTCAAAGGTCATCAAAGATGTCTCAAAGACACCGATTGTTTGCGCCACCAGCCGCTTAGTAGAGCAAAAAGGCTACGACGTTGCTGCCCAAGCAATCTTAAATCTTTCTAAAAAATATAAAGACGCTCAAATAGAATATCCTGTATTCATCTTAGGCGGCGCCGGCGATATTAATTACTTTGAGATGTTAACTAAGCTGAAAGATAAAGTTGCTGAAATTAACCCGCAAATTGCCCGCAGAATTTTTGTCTTTCATGGCTATAAAGATGAGTTTGCCTATGCCATTCAGTTGGCCTCAGACTTTTACATGATGCCGTGCCGATTTGAACCCTGCGGTCTCACCCAAATGGAGGCCATGGCCAAAGGAGCTCTGCCAGTAGCAATGTCAACCGGAGGTCTGGTGGACACGATAGAAGATGGAGTTGACGGCTTTAGAACAGAAGCTTTCTTCTGCAACAATCGCAAGGTTTATGGTAACAACCTTACGGCTCAGCGGCTCAAAAACAATGAAAATGCCTATACAGAAACTTTAGATAAAGCATTGTCAACTTTCTATGACACTC
>CALXVX010000024.1 GCA_944392215.1 uncultured Alphaproteobacteria bacterium
CGGATAACTAAACCCGAGGTTTTTATTGGTAGGGGTAGTCAGACTCGAACTGACACGGGAGTGAACCCACAAGATTTTGAGTCTAGCGCGTCTACCAGTTCCGCCATACCCCCATCGACTGGCTAAGTGATAATATATTTAATCTTTGCAGTCAATAGTTTTTTTTGCCCTTTTTAATTTTTTATATAAAAAGGACATGCAGTGTTGTTTTAAATTATGGGTTGCTGATATCAACTCCCTCGCCGGACAGACCCTTGGCGATATTGAGGTTAATACTGATCAGAGCGTCTAGCTTATGTGGCTCTGGTGAAGCAAGCGTATCCACAGTCCTTTGGAAAACAAACATGGCCAAATTTAGAATACTTCTTCTAATCTCAAGCGGTTGGGGACAATCATCTTCTCTGACTGCTGACGCTAATATGGCCCATAGTTTGCGATTTTTTTCTAATGCATCTTCCAGCTCACTTCTGCGCTCGTCCCAATGTTCTTTTATCATATTAAGTCCCGAAGCTGTCCTTATCAGAGCCCGACTTTCAAGTTCTGACTGTTTGAGCCCGGAAACTTCAGCTTGCGCATAAGTTCGTGAGAGGTCCATTTTTTACTTAAATCCTTATTAAAATAAAAGTTTTCTTAACATATACTCTATTATTATAGTAAACTAAAGTTACTCAATAGTAAAGATTTAAAGGATTTTTCAATGAAAAAACTGATAATTTCTTGTATGATGTTGACCTTAACACTCCTTTGGGCAGCTGCCGGATCCGCTTTTGTACGCTATGAAGATAAACACCCCAAAAAGGTCAGAGAAGTCAGAATTACCGGTTTTTTAGACTATGCTCCCTTCGGATATACGGAACATCCTGATGAATTGCTTTATGGTAAATTTTTTACCGTATTTCAGCCCATGATTGACACTCTCAAAAAAGAAAATAATCTCAAAATCGTGTATGAGCTCTCCAAGCGTGACTTTCCTGCTCAAGTACAGGAAGCCCGCCAGGGAAATATTGATATTGTTTTGGGCGCTTACCACGAAACTGAATTATTTAGAGGTTTGGAATTAATTTATCCAGCTGCCCTTATTAATCCCATTACCATATTTATGCTTCCAGATCGAATCGATGAGGTCAGCTCTGTCTCCGATTTGAAAAAACTTAGGGGCGTTCGGTCTTCAAAAGAGGTATATAGTGATTTTGTTGAACAACAATTGAAAGGCTATAATTTTGAAGTCGTTGATAATTCCTATGATTTGTTTGAACGATTGTTCACGAGAAAAGCTGACTATATTTTGATTAGTCAGTACTATGGCTTAATTGAAGCATCTAAACTTGGATTGCGAAACCAAATCAGCGTGGCCAAGCAAACTTTGTGGCAAGTGCCTATGTTTATCGGCGTCTCAAAACTCTCTAGAGAAAGAAAAATGCTCAGCCAAAAGCTGACTCGCTATCTTGAAAACCCTAAGAACCAAGAAATTCTTAAACAAAACATTATCCGCCTCGTTAATGAGGCTGAAATTAATGCACAAGGAATCGTTCCTCCTACTTTTGGGCTTGAAAACAAACAGAACTAGCTTGACCTTGCCGGCCTAATTGTTTACTATGGTTGTCTGAAAGGTTAATGCTATGGTTTTGCTTATTCATCATCCTGTGTCTCCGGCCGGACGAAAAATTCGCTTGCAAATGTCTGAAAAAAAGATGCTTTTTATCTTACGAGAAGAAGATCCTTGGAAGGTATCTGATGATGTTTATAAACTGAACCCTGCCGGTGAGCTGCCTGTTTTCTTGAGTGATGGCAATGTTATCGCCGGAAACTACGCTATTAGCGAATATCTGGAAGAGGCCTCCCCCGATGTGCCGATGATTTTTGGCGATACTAAACAACGTGCTGAAATCAGGCGTTTGGTGGACTGGTTTGACAACAAATTTTTTAAGGAGGTGTACCGTAATATTGTTTTTGAAAAGGTTCACAAACGTTTTGCTAGCGGATTGGCTCCGGATTCAAGAATTTTAAAAATCGGACTGAATAACTTGCTCTACCATCTCGAATATATTGAATGGCTTTTGGAAAGAAGACAGTATTTGGCCTCTGATACTGTTTCTTTGGCTGACTTATCCGCTGCTGCTGAGCTTTCTATCATAGACTATCTAGGATCTGTTCCCTGGGATGAATTTAAAACCGCTAAGTTATGGTACTCTAAAATGAAATCCAGGCCATCTTTTAAGGATATTTTGAAGGATAATATCCGCGGAATCTTGCCGGCAAAACATTATACCAATTTGGATTTTTAGAGAGGTTGCTCTATGCATAAAAAAATTGTTATGATTGCTTTTTCTTTGGTGCTTTGTTCTTGTACCTATCTTTCCCAGGGTGATGGACAAGTGGTTTATCACTGGGAAAAGAACCGAACTGGAATCGAAAAATTTTCGAGAGACCATGCAGAATGTTTGGTAGATGCAAAGGAATTTTCCTTCCTCCCTGATTTTAGAATCTGGTTCTATTCAGAGGAAACAAAGCTTAATACCAGAGCTGATTGGCACTCGGATAAAGGTATTTGGGCAACATATATTCCGTACCCAGGGGCACAGCCTTTAATTGTTAACTCTCGCTATGATGATGAAGATATTAATCCCAAAGAATATAGCGAATGCATGGAAGCAAAGGGTTACCATACCAGAGAACATGACATTCCGGAAATTACCAATATCAATCTTTACAAAACTCGAAGGTCTTCTATTTTTCAGCCTTTTGGTGAGCCGTTTTATTAATAGCAGTGTAGCCCCCGCCGATGGCTTTGTAAAATGCTATGATGTCCGTATAAATATTTGCATTGCTTGAGATGAGGCTGTTTTGCGAATCGAGTAGGTTTTGTTGCGTGCTTAAGACCTCGCTGAATTCTATCAATCCTTGTTTATACTTATCTAAGGTGAGCTTTGAGACCTCTTGCTGTGCTTTTTCTGACAAAAATGCACTCTGATTGCGCTCATATTCTTTCTGCAAACTTACAACCGAATTTCTGATTTCTTGTGCCGCATTCAGAATACTTGATTTATACATATTCTCTTGCTCTTTGGTCATTGACTCTTGCAATTTGACATTATTCACTAGGGCTCCCCAGTGAAACAGCGGCATGTTTATTGCCGGAGAATAACTATATGTGTCACTATCAGAGCTTATCAGGTTTGATATTTTTTGAGACTGGAAACCAATTAGTCCGCTCAAATTTATTGATGGAAACAACTCGGCAACAGCTTGGCCGATTTTGGCATTTTGGGCAATGAGCTGATTTTCGGCCTCTCTTACATCCGGGCGATTGCGAATCACACTGATCGGCAAAGCATATAACCGTTCCAAATCATACTCAAACCGGTGGCTGATGAGATTTTCTTCCTTGTTTTTGAGATCATTGTTTAAGCTTCCCGGAAGCTCTCCGGTTAAAATCGCCAGTGCATTCTTATAAGCCTCTACCTCTGTTTCCAATTGCGGGATTTGCCCCTTGGTGGTTTCCAATAGATATTCTGTTTGTTTTAAGCTGATGTCATCGGTTAGGCCAACATCGTATTTTTCTTTGGTCAAATCATAAATTGATTGCTGCAATTTCAAATTTTTCTTGGCAATATTCAGCTGTTCTTGTGCTTGGCGAAGACTGACATAATTTGTGGCAATTTCTGCCGTTAAGCTCAAGCGAACATTATCCATGTTTGCTGCAGCCGCCTCTGCCAAAGCTCTGGCGCTTTCGGTCTGGCGACGGCCCCCGCCCCAAATATCTATTTCCCAACTGGCATCTAGCCCCAATTGATAGTAATCGGTTGAAATCGGAACACCATAGTTAATACTGTCTTTGACGTAGTGATAGCTACCATCTGCATCTATTGTCGGCAGGTTTTGAACGGCGGTGATGCGCAAACTTTGTCTGGCTTGGCGCAAATTCTCAATTGCTATTGAGACTGTTGGGCTTTCCGATAAGCCTTTTTCTACCAACTTATTTAATGTCTGGTCATTAAATTCCTTATACCAATCTTTCTTTATTTCTGTTGCGCTTTTTGTTAATTTAAGGCTGGTGGCAATGTCTTGGTCCGATAAAAACTCCGGTTGCTTGTAATCTGGGCCAACCGCGCAAGAAGAGGCCAGAAGTACGCTCAAAGATAAGCTTGCATATCTATTTATCATTTTTGACCTCCATTGGTGTTTTCTTTCTGCTGCCCGACCACTCTTTGATGCTTTCAAACACCGCAAACAAGGCCGGAATAAAAATGATTCCAATAAAGGTGGCTGCTATCATACCAAAAAAGACCGAAGTACCGATGGCTATTTGGCTTGAGGCTCCGGCACCGGTGGCTACAATCATCGGGAAAACGCCCAAAATAAAGGTTAAGGCAGTCATCAGCACGGCACGGAATCTTTCACCAGCCCCCTTCTTTGAGGCATCAAGAATCGAATCTCCCTGCTCCCGATAGGCCTTGGTGAATTCCACAATCAGAATTGCATTTTTGGCAGCCAAGCCTATCAGCATAATCAAACCAAGCTGCGCATAAATACTCAAGGGCTGGCCCATGAGGTGCAGACCTATCAATGCTCCCAAAATGGCAAAAACAGTTGAGAACATCACTGAAAAAGCCAACATCCAGCTTTCATACAATGCCACCAAAAAGAGGTAGCAAAAAATCAGCGCCAGGGCAATTAAGATAGCAGCAAGCCCCGCGGCTTCCACCTCTTGCAGGCTCAGTCCCGTCCAAGCAATTTGAAAATCTTCCGGCAACAAAGACGCCGCTACATTTTTGACCGTGTTAATGGCCGTGCCGGTACTGACTGCGGCAGAGGCTTGAGCGGTGATGGCTGCCGCCGTATATTGGTTATAACGATAGATGATTTTGGGTGATAATGTTGTTCTGACATCGGCAAAGCTTTTGACCCTTATCAGCTTATTATCACTTGAGCGCACGTATAAATTTTGCACATCTTCTATGTTGCGGCGGAAGGGAAAATCTGCTTGCACGATAACCTTGTTGACCTGCCCGCTCAAGGTGATGTTGTTGACATAGCGTGAGCCCAAATTATTAGAGAGGGCCTCAAACAAGTTGGCAACCGGAATTTTGTAGCTTTCAAGTTTGGTTCTATCCACATCCAAATAAATATGCGGAGTATCTGCCGTAAAGGTAGAAAACGCATAAGACAGATTTTTAGATTCATTTAGGCCTAATAAAAATTTCTCCATCCAGCCAAAAAGTTCGGACGGCGTTGTATTACCGTTGGTGGCAAGCAACTCTAAAGACAAGCCATTGCTTTGGCCGATGCCGGGAATGGCCGGCGGCGCAAAGAAATTAACCTGTGCACCTTGAGTGGAGGCAAATTTTTCCATTAGGCTTGCAGTAATCCCCTCAATAGATAAGGCTTTTGAAGTCCGCTCCGACCAAGGCGCCAAGCCGATAACGCCTAAAGCAACGTTTTCTCCGCCGCCACCCAACAAAGAATAGCCCGCAACCGAGATGAAATATGTAACACCTTCCATCTCCAATGCTTGTTTTGAGATTTTTGACACCAACTCATTGGTCTGATTAATGGTAGCGGTTTCATCCAACTGAATATTGGCAAAAATGATGCCTTGGTCTTCTTCGGGCAAAAATGATGTGGCCGTCAGCTTAAAGCCTATGCCGACCAATACCAAAACACCCAAAACCGTTAAAACCGTAACTTTTAGATATGATGAAAAATAACCGACGACTTTCAGATATTTTTCTTTGAAAAAGTCTATTGTATCATTAAACCATTTGAAAAAGCCGTGCGGATTTTCTTGCTTGTCACCGCTTAAGAATATGGAACACAGAGCCGGAGACAAAGTCAGCGCATTGAAGGCTGAAAAGACCACCGCCGTGGCGATGGTGACCGCAAATTGCTGATATATCTTGCCGGTGATGCCCGCCATTAGCCCAACGGGAATAAAAATTGAAAGCAAAACAAACGTGGTGGCCACAATGGCGCTACCTATTTGCTCCATGGCTTTTTCGGCAGCCGATTTGGCATCCATTTTCTCATAAGCCATCAGATACTCCACTCGTTCCACCACGATGATGGCATCATCTACAACCAAGCCAATGGCCAATATCATGGCAAACAGTGTCAGAATATTTATATCAAAACCTAAAACATATATGACCGCAAAAGTTGCCACCAGTGAGACAGGAATGGTGATAAGAGGAATAATCGTGGTGCGAATCTTTTGCAAAAACATATAAGTCACCAACACCACCAGAGAAAAAGTGATACCCAAAGTTTCTATAATGCTTTGGATGGAAGAACGGACATAATTGGTGGAATCGTAGGCAACCTTAAACTCCATATCATCTGGAAAAGTCTTGCTCAATTTGCTGATTTCTTCTCTCACGTTGTCCATAATGTCTAGGGAGTTTGAACCTGGCGTTTGGCTCAAGCCAATGATAACCGAAGGCGCATCATCAAAGCGCGCGTTCATCTGGTAAGTATCGGCTCCGAGTTCCACTCTGGCGACATCTTTAATCCTAACAATACCCCCGTTTGCTGAGGTGGTAACAATAATATTTTTGAAGTCCTCAACCTTGTTGAGCAGGCCTTTGGCCGTTAAAGACAAAACCACTGCCGTGTTATTGGTGCTGGGGGCCGAGCCGATGGAACCTATGGAGGCTTGCACGTTTTGTGAGGAGATGGCATTGACAACATCGGTGCTGTCTAGGCCAAGCGATGTCAACTTATCTGGATTTAGCCATATTCGCATGGAATATTGCGGGCCATAAATTGAGACATCGCCAATACCTTCTATGCGCGCCAGGGGATTTTGAATATTAGTATAGGCAAAATTGCTTAAATATAAGTCGTTATAAGTATTGTGCGGCGAGCGCAAAACCAGCATACCCAAGATATTAGACATTTGAGTCGTGACCTCGAGCCCTTCTTGATTTACAATATCCGGCAGTTGGGAAGAAACTTGTTGCAGACGGTTTTGGACTTTTACCTGGGCTATGTCCGGGTCGGTACCGACATTGAAAGTAATGGTCAGATTATAGCTTCCGGTGTCATCTGAGGTGGAAGACATATAAAGCATATCCTCAATACCATTAATCTGGTTTTCTATCGGAATGGCAACCGTATCTACCAAAACCTCGGCATTGGCGCCGGGGTATGTGGCCTTTACCACTATTTGCGGCGGTGTAATTTGCGGATATTGTGAAATCGGCAGCACCACTATCGCCAACAATCCCAGCAAAATCATTATAATCGAGATAACCCCGGCAAAACGCGGTTTATCTATGAAATATTTGGAAAACATTATTTTTTCTCCCCATTGGCGGAGGCTATCTTAATTTTGACTTTGGTGTCTTTGCCGACATTGCCGACCTTGTCTGTCACCAAATATTCTCCTTTGGCGAATCGGTTGGCCAAGACATAGTTGCCGTTTTGCTCATCTAATATGGTTACGGGAGTTTTTAAGAGCTGGTTATTTTTGATGGTGTAGACATAATT
>CALXVX010000025.1 GCA_944392215.1 uncultured Alphaproteobacteria bacterium
TGCAGGCTCAATAAATTTGACCGCATACTTGCAGTTAAACTTATCTTGTTCATTGCTCCCTACTAGTCCTTATTTTGATATATCAGCCCTTATTATATCTTTTTTTGCTCTTGCGCGCTATATTTAGAGAAAACTTTTCCACAACATTAAAACAGTCTTACAACATCCGTAAACGCAGCTGCCACACCAAACATCAAGTTAGATCCAGCCTTATTGTGCTCGCGGTCTTCCGCCCTAAAATAAGATACATAAGGCTCAACAAAGAATTTATCTGCCACCATTATGTTTAGCTTGGCAATGGCAGAAAATTCATATCTAAAATCCGTAGGTTCATAGCGAGAATAGCTAAGATAATCCCGATAATAGCTCTCAAATTCAAACCGATATTTTTGCAAAAAAGGATATTTATAGGTAAAACCGAATTGCCAGGCCGTTTTGGTATCTTCCTTTGCATAAGTAAAGTCAAAATCCTCCACCATAGCCAAGTGAAAATCCGTCAGCCCTTTTGTTCCGTTTATCATTTTCAAGCCTTGCATGGATTGCAGCACTTTTCTGCGTCTGGCCTGGCTGTCAGAAGTAAACTCTGTCTGATAAGAAACATTTGCTAAAGGCCCCATATCTGCCAAATTATCAAAGTGCCAGATTTTATAGATATACTCACTGGTCAGGCGCAACTCATCGGCATTTTCCGTATACTTATCTCGCCCCGGGTTCCCATAAATCCGGCTTTTGCCATATTCGGCATAGACCATATTATCAAACCGATATTTAGGCTGCTCATATTCAAAGGCAAAATCAAACACACCTTTTAGAACCCCTTGTGTATTTTGATTAATTGCGGTATTGGGAGAATTTTCATATTCCTGATAATTACTGACCTTGCTGGTTCCAAGATCCAACCCCACCCGTTTAAAATTAGCATACATTCCGGGAGTTTCATACGCCTCGGCAAAATCAGACAATAGCAAAAAAGCTGCTAAAACAGCCCCAAACTTTTTCATTAAAGCCTCCCTCTAACCTCAAAAACATAGGCTCTATTTAATAGTTTTTAACACCTATTCAAGAGAGGAAAAAGTTCAAGAGCGCCCTAGCTGACGAGAAGCCACAGACCTAGCCTCGGTATTACCATTTTTAGTCTGTTGTGCTTGAGCAATATTTCTTTCAGTCGGCTCTGTTTTTTTATTGTGTTCTTGCTCTTTTGCTCTCACTTTATCTAACTGAGCAAGAATAGACCGTTTAGAAAAATTTGTCATCATCTGATCATATGGATTTTTAAGATATTTGTGTAAAATATTCTCCCGAGGGCTAATCATAGCACAAAGCTCAACAGCATTAGAAGTCCGTTCCAACATCTTCTGAACCACATATTCGGCTAATCCTTTAGAAAGTTGCACATCATTTGGTATCATTACCGTGACAGTATTACCATAACGCCTTTTTCCGCCACCAATTTTCTTATTAACCACCGCTTCATAATCCTCGCGCCCATCACATAAGCTAACAGTGGCCATACGATTGCCATGTTCATCCAATACCACATTAACCAAAGAAACATGCCCGGCCTTTTGCTGTTTTCCATTAACATTCTGGTTATTTCCATCAATAACGGCAATTGCTCCCTGCAAATATAACAAATCTTGTAATTTAATATTGCCCTGATCCACAAGCTTTCCGTCTTTTCCCTCTTTAACTATAACCTTACCAATAAAAGCAACAGGCATATCACTTTCGGCCACACTTTGGGGCCAATCTTTAGCCAATCCAGAAGGCGTCCAAACATTAAAGCCCCAGGCCTTATCCACGCCTTCTCGCAACTTAGCTAAGCACCTTCCCTGGGGGCTCCCCTTACATGACTGCTCCAAAACACTTTTAAGTTCTTGGCCCAAGTTTCCAGGTTTCATTTGTTTAAAATCCTCAGTCGAGAACTGATAAGCCTGAAGCTGCACCTGAGAGATAAGCCCTTTTTGCAAAATCTCACCCAAAGTCATCTGAGAGATTCTGTCTGCTACTTTGTCTATATCCAAACAACCGATATCCTGATATGTCTCCGGATTATATACCAAAGGAGTTAAAGCTTCAGGAGTAGCTACCCTTACTTTGCCCACAGAAGCCTCAAGTTTTGAGTGTTTCAGAATTGTCTCATCTTTATCGGCACCTGGATTAGAACGAGCAGCGCCAACATTAGGCAATACCATTAAAACCGGAGCCACATAGCTCATCACGCCACGCGCCACCTTATGGTACCAATCTTTAGCCTTCTGCTTCCAATCCATTTCGTCCTCCACAATACAATCTATATACATAATAACACAAAAAAAGAAAAAAAAGAATTAAAAAACAAAAGATAATAGTCTATAAAACAACAAAAAAGTAACAAGGAAGCAGTTTTAAAGATAAAAAAACACAAAAAAGACTTGCGTTTATAATTTTTTTATTCTACATATATCAAAGCAAGCGAATGGGGTGTCGCCAAGTGGTAAGGCATCGGCTTTTGGTGCCGACATTCGTTGGTTCGAATCCAGCCACCCCAGCCACAGAATACAAACCGTCAGAAATGGCGGTTTTTTCTTTATATATCAAGAATTTATACTAGTTCGGATGTTTAAAAGTCAAAATAGTTTTTTTTCTTCAACATACGAACGATAGAGGCAAGATAAAACTTTCAAGTTTCGCTATTTTTCTTTGAAAAATAAAATTAATATAAAACAAGGAGTAAGCTGGTATGTGCTATATAAGTAAAAAACAGTTATAAAATGTTTTTTATCTGGACTCTATCGTTGGTTTGTGTATATATAAGTTTATATTTTAATTTATCATCAAAGGAGACTAGAGATGAAAAAAATATCACTTATCGCTGCTTTAACAATATCGACAATGTTATCTGCTTGTGGTGGCGGCGGCGGTGGTGGACATAGCTTTGTCCCTCCAACAACGATACCGGATATTACTGATCCTGATAATCCCGGAACCAGTACTGAAAATAAAGAAAAACTAACTGAAATGAAATCCAGATTGGTCAGTGATTCCGATGCTTTCACACAACTGGTAAAGGCAACAGATGGTCTAGATGATGTTTATGATGGTGTTAATACACAACAAGGTCTTATGTTGATGTCCACAATGGCATTAACATCCTCACGAGCCAACGATAAAAATATTTGCAAATCTGAGCGTGACTGCAATCAGCAACTTTTTGATAATATGGTAAAGATCTTAGTTGATCAAGATTTAGAAAGTGCAACACCTAAAGAGATAAGAGAGGCTTTACTTTTGGCAGGTTTTTCAAAAACAGAGCTTGCCGGTATGTGGGACGATATTAATGGACTAAAAAAATTTGTTAAAGAACATCCGGAAAGAATAGAAACCGGCGTAGATAACATATATAATAATTATGCCAATCTGACAATGGAAAATGCAGAATTACGTCTTGCAGCACTGCATGAAAGCGAACAAGATGCAAAGATTCAATTTACCTTAGATGAGAATGATGAAATTGACGGCATTACTCTTACACAAAATGCCGACAAGGTTGATGAACTGGCTTATACATTGGCTCGTGATGGCGGAGAGAATAAATTTGACATAACAACACCAATATACAGATATGGAATCAACAGTCCATACTATTCGGGCATATACATAGAATCTTTAACCCCGCTGTCTAATGATGAGATACAAAAACGCCTAAATAATCGAGTTGATGAGCTGGCTCCGACCGGAGTTTTTGATGATGTTGACAAAGAAGTGCAAGACCTAAAAGATGCTATTGCCATAATTTATGGCGGCAAAGATAAAAATGATCGTTCAGATATGGAAGTAACTCAGGTTACCGGAGATGTACGGGAAATTGACTACAACTATCAACCTGGAGAACTCATACCAATAGAACTTTTTGAACTTAATTATACAAAAACTGAAACAACAGATTATCAAAGTTATGCAAAAGAAATGAAATTAGCATATTCTGATTTTGGTTTGTTGAATAGAACTTCAGACAAAAAATATACAAATAACGATGGTAAAGAGCAAACAGATACTGTGAAAGAAACAATTGTTTTTGCCGGAGGATACAAGGATAAAGAGATAGCAGCCAAAGATTTGGCGGAAAACATGACTTTTGAAGGTCGTGCTGTTGGCGGAGTTAATGTTATTGAGACAGATAATCATGGCGATATCGACAATGCAATTAATAAAAATCTCGGTTTAGACGGTAATGCTACTTTGGTTTTTGATGAAAATAGCGGTACGCAAACTGTGACAGCTAAATTTGATAACTGGTATGATGTTACGGCGGAAACAGATGTTAATAGTAAAACAGGAAAGCTTACCTTGACAAATGGAGATAAGATTACTGATGCTGATTTCAAATTCCGCGGGCAAGATACATATACTGTTGAAGATTTCACAACCGCCAAACAATTATTGTCAGAAGCCAAAGAGCCGATTGATGCAAATTCACCTGACGCAGAGCAATATTTGAAAGATAATGATATACTTGATTACTATGGTAATCCGGAAAAGCACAATGACCCAGCCTTTGGTGCAATGGAGATTGGTTATTATGGAGATGATGGAACTCCAAAGGAGACAACCGGATATATTTTCTATGAGGAAGCTCGTGGCTTTAACAGTGAAAGATTAACTCAAGAAGAATTTATGAAAAAATATCCAGACACTAAAGACTTAGACGACTATTATGACCGTGTTAGAAATACGTCGGTTAATATTGGGTTTGGTGCTATTAAAAAGTAGCTAAATGCCAAAGTGGACGTATATAATACCGGTGGTGTTTTTTCTGGCAGATATAAATTCTGTTATGGCAAAAGAAGAGACATCACCGGTTTCTGCCGCAAAAACAAATATTTATAAAACCGTTATCTCAATGACTCATAAACAGGTTTTAAGCTTTGCCAAAGATTTAATTGCACAAGGTAAGCTTGATGATGCTCGCAAAGCTTTGTTAGTTAAACCATACAATATCCGTGAACTTGAGATTGAACGATTATACCTTTTGGCTCAAATTGCCACTCAAGAACGAAAATATGATGAAGCAATAGAGATTTATCGTTTTATTTTAGATTATGAACCTAATGTCGCTAACATTCGCTTTCGCCTAGCTGAATTGTATTTATTGCAAGAGGATTGGTGGCGAGCCGATTATCATTACCGTTTGGCTTTAGCAAACAAAGACTTACCTTTGCCAGTGCAATATCGTATTTCACAGGCTCTTCATTATATTCGCAAAAATAAAAACTGGAATGCTTGGTTTAATGTTGGTGTTGCTCCGGATAATAATATTAATGACACAACATCCGGTGAACAATGCGTCATGACCATGTTTGGAGTAATGTGCAATACTTTGGATGAGCCGGAAAAAGATGTCGGTTTTAATGTAAGTGTCGGCGGAAATTATGAATTTAAGCTTTCTGATAATTGGCGTTTACGCAATGAAGCCTTTGTTTATAATGCTAAATACAGTGATAAAAAATATGATGACACCTATTTATATTATGTTTTAGGAGGAAAATACATATTTGAGAAAGGCGACATTTTCTTTGGTCCGACATTTTCAAGGAGATATTTAGGACACAAGGCTTATAACTACTCTACCGGTTTTATGATTCAAACCAGTTATGATGTAACCAAACAACTTAATGCCAACCTGACTCTAAGTTATACGCCAACTTATTATGATGATTATGGCGATATCTTAGATGGAGATACCAAAAGTGCAAGACTACGCTTATTTTATGCCTTGGATTCATCAAAATATTTGGTTTTCAAAACTGGCTATGAATATGAAAATACAAAAGACAAAACTTATACCAATGACAGGATTAACCTTGCTTTAGGCTTTGGTGCCGAGCTTCCGTACGGTTTCCATATATATGCCGAGCCGTCTGTTTTGTTTACCAATTACAAAGGTGAACGTTGGACTGTTAAAAATTATCAGTTTGAACAGGTTAAAGAAAGAGATGTTATGCAACGCTATTCAATATCAATGTCTAACCGCAACTTGTCATTTTGGGGAATGGTACCGACATTAACTTACTCTTATACCGATAAAAGCTCTAACATTTGGCAAAGAGAATATGAAAAGTCCTTAATTGAGTTTTCCATTCAAAAAAGTTTCTAAAACAACATAATAATAACTTTTTTAGCCCGTGGACTCCATGTTTTTTTCCGGTATAGGTTTGATTACTTTTATCAAATCCGGCTATCCACGGGTTGTTTATGGAGATGTATGATATGATTTTACAAGATATTTATGAAATTTCAAATAATTAACCTAATTCTCAATCGGGATGAGGTTGTTTTTATATCATACTAACTTCACAATACGACTTTTGTAAAATTCAACAGAAGTTAACACGAAAACACCTATTTACAATGTGTTATAACTATCCAAAATAATCTGATAATTATCAAAAAAATAATTTCATCAATCGCAATACAATTCTTAACATTTTAAGAAATCCTTTTTATTATGGTATGATGTGTATTAAAGGCAAACTCATGCCTCATATCCATGGCAATATTATTAGCAAAGACTTGTTTGACCGTGTTCAAGAAGTATTAGATTCAAAACACCAAGAAGGTAAACGACAACAACAATTATCCAAACATATCTATATTTTCCGCGGCTTAATAACTTGTGGCTGTTGTGGACACAAAGTCTTTTCAGATTATTGTACCAAACGTAGCAAATACATGTATTTAAGATGTTACCATTGTAAAAATCCATCAGTTAATGAAAATATGATTTTACAACAGCTTGAAGAAGAAGTCTTTAGTAAGATTATCTTGTCAAATCAAGAAATTAAACATTTACAAGATGAATTAGACAAGCATTTTGAAGAAAAAAGAATAAGAAATACCGAACTCAAAGAAGCCATTTTGAAAATCGTTGTAATCTTAGGCAATCTGTCATTATTTATGCAACAATCCGACAATAAAGCTAAAAATATATTACTCAGCCTTTTACTCTCAAATTGTACTTTAAAAGACAAGAAACTAACCTATACCCTCAACAAACCTTTCAACTACCTCCTCACCACCCCTAACCATAAAGAATGGAAAGATATAATAATCAAACACTTAAAAGAGTTTAAAAAGATGGTACTGATGATAGAGAAGATGTGAAAAGAGTTTTTTCAACTCAAGTGAAGTTCTTAAAAAGATTTTCCACTGTAAATAAAGAAAATTTTGCTTGAAATCACTGATGTAAAACTTTACACTTCTTTATTATTTACTAGGAGTTTTATTATGGTACCAAATTACCAAGTTTTTATGTTACCTGTACTCAAAGCCGCATCTCATGGTGCTATCAACATTTCAGATGTTATTGATGATATAGCCAACAAAATGAACATATCAGATGAGGATCGAAAGATTAAAACATCAACAGGAAGTACTTTATTATATAGTAGAATATCTTGGGCAAAATCATATATGGTACAAGCTGGATTATTAGAAATAGTTGGAAGAGGACAATTTGTTGCAACAGCAGAAGGTTTAGCTCTTTTAGCAAAAAATCCTCAGGAAATAAATAATAAAACTCTGGAAAAATATCCTAGTTTTAATGCTTTCAAAAAAAGAAGCAAAAAGACAAAGGAAAAATCATCTGGTTCTTCTGATAATTCCGACTTAGACGAGCTCTCACCTGAAGAAGCTATTCACCAATCTCTAGAAAATTTAAACTCATCCCTTGCTAGTGAATTAATCAACAGAATTCTTAAAGCAAATCCTGCTTTTTTTGAAAATCTTATAATTAAATTACTTGTAGCTATGGGATATAGCAATAACACAGACGAAGGTTGGGAACATACAGGCAAAACCGGCGATGATGGTATAGATGGTGTTATTAACCAAGATGTTTTAGGTGTCGATAAAATTTATATCCAAGCTAAGAGATACGCTGACAATCACTCAGTTACAGCCGGTGATTTAAGGAATTTCATTGGCGCATTAGATATGTGTAGAGCTGTAAAAGGCGTTTTTGTAACAACTTCTAGCTTTACAAATGATGCGAAAAATACCGTCAAAAAAGCATCAAAAAATATTGTCCTTATTGATGGTAATCAACTAACTCAACTTATGATTAAGTATAGTGTTGGATGTAAGACCAAAGAAACAATTTACATTCAAAAAATAGATGAAGATTTCTTTGAGGAGATGTAACTAACATGGTTGGTCGCATTGTACATGTACCTTGTTTAAAATGTCATCAAGAAGAACTTGAAGCTGGTCGTCTGCCATCATTAAAAAGTTATGAAATATTAACACCTGATACTGGTATTGCTTTATTTGAATGTAATCAACATCATCACAATGCAGTATTAATACAAGAACAAACTTTTGAAATTCTTTTGGAATTGGCTATAGAAAATCTTGTTGATAAATATTATAGAGAAGCAATATTTAACTTTGCGGCTGCTCAAGAAAGATGTTTTGAATTTTTTTGTGAATTAATATCTTTTGAAAAACAAATTAGTGCCGATAACTTTTCCCAATGTTGGAAAATTTATAAAAATTCATCAGAAAGGCAGTTAGGGGCATTTTACTTTTTATACCTTATGCGATTTAATGTTCCTTTTGAATATAATCAAAAAAAATCAGAGCTACGAAATAATGTCATTCATAAAGGAGAAATTGCTACAAAAGATAATGCTTTTGAATATGGAATATATATTCTTAACAACATTTATAACATTATTGAGGCAATTACAGAAAATATATCCCCAAAAATTCTAAATGAATTTATTTCAAAAAAAAATACTGAAAAATCCTCCAAAATAAATGGAAAGTATTATATTTCAACTCTTAGTGCATCAATTCTCTCTTGGCAAGTTGCAACCCCAAAAGAATTAGAACAAGAAAAATT
This sequence comes from uncultured Alphaproteobacteria bacterium, assembly GCA_944392215.1. Taxonomy (GTDB): domain Bacteria; phylum Pseudomonadota; class Alphaproteobacteria; order RF32; family CAG-239; genus CAZU01. The sequence goes on from CALXVX010000025.1 coordinate 8,885, forward strand.
ATTACAGCAATACAGCAAGCTTCATCCTCAGGAATATGCCCATAAAGTAGCCGAAGCAAATAAACTTGGAAAAAAAATTCTTAATATAGATTACAATGGAAACCTTATTATAGTTGACGCTCCAGACCCAAATTTAAAAAAGATTGATGGCCACTACGTCGGAAGAAAAAGCTTGGATGAGTTAATCGAAAATGTTACACAAATTAAAAATCATTATACTTTAACCAAGAGCGGTAATGTAGAATGTGCATCTGTTATCGACTGTACAAATATATAGCCGTTTATGGGTGTTTCCTTTCAAAGTAACTAAGTTAAAAATGACCTTAAATGATATAATTTTCTTAAAAATTAGTTCGGGTTCTGCACGTCGTCTCCAGCCACCAAGTACAAGCGGAACCAAAACTGCTTGTGCTTATTTTTAAATCAACAAGTAGAATCTTTCATCAAAAAACAAAAGCTACTCATTTAAGCTGGGTTCATCCGGTTGTTGGCCGTCATGACGTTTCCACTGACACTCTTTTATTTCCATATTGGTAAAAGTAGCCACAAACGATGAATCTTCCGGGCTGCAAGCATATATTCCAAAGTTTATCTTATCATTAGCCTTATCTAAGTGACAAATGCGCATTTGCTTAAAAATATTACCATCAAAGGAATTTTCGACACAAAAGTCATTATCTCGGCGGCTCAAACGATACCACATAGACTTGATAGAGGCACAGATTTCCGTTGTGGCCCAATCAGAATATCCCCCATTGGTGACCACACTGCCCAAATGCTGCATGACCTCATTTTCACATTCTATTGAAGCTTTCAACCAATTTTCGCTGTCCAGATAAACCACCACACCGCATTGGTCAAAACGATGCTTACCGTCAAATTCAGTTTTGACAACAAAAGAAAAAAATCTTTCCTCTGTTGCCATTTGCAAAACCGGGGCATTGTCATTTTGAAAATTATAATAAGTTCTCTGCCATAAGTCCGTATGCGGCAATGTAACAATTTCAATCTTATCATCAGAAATCTGGTACTCCTTGGGCTTTCTGGTCCAAATCAGCTTATTTGATGTAAAAAGCATTTTTCCCCTCATTATATAATTGCAACCTCATCATATTATAAAAACCACAACCATCAAACACAACAGAAAAATCAGCACCCCTTAAAATAAACTCTTGACTTAGAGTACACTCTAAAGATTATGATATTGATGTTTTCTAATTTTTGGAGAGTTGTCGTCATGTTCGGATGCGCCGTTACCACCTCTTTTTTGGGCAGTCTAGCCGCAGTTTTGCTCTTTTTAAGATATTGTGCTTTTACCACAACCAATCTTTGGCTCAAAATCACCTGGCTGGTTGTTTTTATACTAATCGGTTGCCTGCCCATGTTGGCAGAATACCGCTTTGAGGACTATTTGGGCAAATCCTTTGTTCCCTACCGCTACGTTTTATATTTTTTGTTTATCTCCATGGTCATTTTGTTCAGCTTGACTGTTGTTCGCGACATCATCTGGGGAATTTTGCGGTTGTTTTCAAGCGGATTTAAGCCCTTTGCCTCCCCGCATTTAATGACGATAAACCTGATAACCGTAGCTCTAGCCTTGATTATCGGCGGCATTGCCTTGTATGACGGGACCAAAGTTCCGGCCCTAAAAAACATTAGTGTATCTTCTCCCAAGATCACTCAAAATAAAAAGATTGTATTGCTACCGGATTTGCACCTGCACCGCGCCTTATCAACCAAGAAACTTCAAGGAATTGTAGATAGAACCAACACCCAAAACCCTGATGTGGTTTTGCTCATCGGCGACATGATAGATGATGACATTTCCCGCGTGGCCAAACAACTCGATATTTTAAGCGGACTCAAAGCCAAGCACGGTGTTTACTTTGTCTCCGGCAATCATGAATTTTATCACGATTTTGCAAAGACAACAAATGCTCTACAAGATTTAGGCTTCAAATTGCTGGAAAACAGCGGAGTAAATATTGATAAAGATTTATATGTGGGTGGCATTCCCGATATTCACTCAAGCTATCTAAGCGGCAAGAAATATGACTTAAACAAAACTTTTGCCATTGCCTCGCCCGAACAGTATAAGATTTTGATGTCGCACACTCCTGCCAACTTCAAAAACACGCCTTTTGACCTCGAAGTATCAGGCCACACTCATGGCGGGCAGATTTTTCCGTTCGTATTTTTCATTTATGCCCATGCCCCCTATGTTGCCGGCTGGTATGACTTAAATGCTGATGCCAAAATATATGTTTCCAGAGGAGCCGGCCAATGGGGGCCGCAAATGCGTTTTCTAGCTCCGGCCGAGATAACCATCCTGGAACTCAAATCTACACAAGCAAAAGAGGAGGAAGAAGAGGAAATGGTTCAGAATATAAGTGACAAACCCAAAGCCAAAGTTTATTTCACTTCAGAACTAACCCCGGAGGCTTTGGTAAACATCTACCAAAAAGTCAACCAAAACATTTCCGGCAAAGTAGCCATCAAATGGCACTCCGGCGAGCCATACGGGCCGAATATCTTGCCCATTCCGATGGTTAAAGCCATCCAAAGCTTTATTCCTGACAGCAACCTGGTAGAAACCAATACACTGTATGAAGGCGGACGTCACACGACCGAGAAACACCGCCAAACCCTAAAAATCAACGGCTGGGATTTTTGCAAAGTTGATATTATGGACGAGTTTGGCACTGTCATGCTTCCGGTAAGAGGTGGCAAACATTTCAAAGAAATGTCCATGGGTAAAGGAATTTTAGACTATGACTCCATGTTGGTTTTAACCCATTTTAAGGGCCACCCAATGGGCGGTTTTGGCGGATCAATTAAAAACATTGCCATCGGCAACGCAGACGGCAAAATCGGCAAAGCCATGGTCCACGGCGCCAATGAACATAGTTTATGGAATGCCACCCAATCTCTGCTGATGGAAAATATGGTTGAATCAGCCAAAGCCACTCTGGACCATTTTGGCAATAAGATAACCTACATTAACGTGCTGCGCAATATGTCGGTAGACTGTGACTGCATGGGAACCGCCGCCGCTGAGGTTAAGATTAGAGACTTAGGCATTTTGGCCTCAACCGATATTGTTGCACTGGACCAAGCCTCCATAGACTTACTGATGAAACAACCAGAAACCGAACTTCATGACATAAAAGAGCGAATTTTGAGCCGGGAAGGACTGCATCAGTTGGACTATGCCGAGGAAATGGGGCTTGGCACCAGAAACTATGAGCTGATAAACTTGGATTCTCACCCGTCCGGCTATGACCAAGCAATTGAATTTATAAGAAATGATAACGCCTCAGCCGTTGTTGTAAAAAACAATCAGATAGTGGCACAAGCCCATGGCAGAGGAATCAAACCCCTACTGGATTTACACGATGATTGGCCTCAAGAGCTCAAAGACGGCTCACTGATAGACAAGGTCATCGGCCGTGCGGCAGCGTTTATTGCCATAGACGGCAAAGTCAGAACCGTATATGGCGAGCTGATGAGTGAGGATGCCCTAGAGCTTTTGCAAAAGCACCACATTCCGGCCACCTATGGCAAACTGGTTCCACAAATTCTAAACCGAGCAAAAGACGGCCTTTGCCCGATGGAGCAAACGGTAAAAGCCGCTCAGACACCTCAAGAAGCCCTAAAACTGCTGAGAGAAAAACTCTTGACCATGCCCAAAAATAATAATTAAAATAAAGACGATTATACTAAAACGAAAAGGGGATTGAAAATGCGAAAATTATTAATACTCGGTTGTTTTGTGGCTGTCTTAATCATCATTTTGGGAGGTTTTCTAATGATAAAGCCCAATGAATTTCAGGTAACAAGCACGGACATAGAGCCAGACAAACTCTTGGCTGAAGCTCAAGTTTATAATGCTCACGGCTGCACCGGCGGCAATATTTCGCCGGAGCTGAGCTGGAGCGGTGCGCCGGAAGGCACCCAAAGCTTTGCCATCATTTGCCACGATCCTGATGCTCCCCGAGCAACGGGATGGTATCATTGGCTGGTGGTGAATATTCCGGCCACGGTTTCAGAGGTGAAGGCCGGAGGTAAGATTGCCGGTGCCTTAGAAACGATAACGGACTTTGGGCAAAACGCCTATGGTGGCGCCTGCCCGCCGGTTGGCCATGGTATCCACCACTACAACTTTACGGTTTATGCATTGGACACTGCCACCTTAGCAGTAGATGGACAAACACCGCCAACCGAGGTTGAACAGCTTGTAAAATCGCACGCTCTGGCCCAAAGCACCATCACCGGACTATATGAGAGGAAATAACCATCGCCCTAACCGCAAAAGCTCAAGATTAATTCGCAATCTTGGACTACCCCCAAATTATAATCTTTAAATACCTTATAACTTGAAGCACAACCAAGAAAGAGTAATAGATAATAGAAAGGGGCTCGAACATCCACTTAAGGTTTCTCTTTGAAGGGGAGAGAAAAAGGTCTAAGTGTTTTTTTAATCTGTTCGCAGGCCTGGACATTAAAATTATAGCCTTCAACCTACCCATGACACAATCATTTAATCCCAAACCATGCCCTTGTGAAGCAGCCAAGATACAAGGATTGACAATACCTAAGAACTTTTTTTGCAAAGGATAAAACTTATAATCTATTGTATCGCAGCGAATAATGTTGAAATTATGTTCACGCATAAATAGGGCAAGCTTTTCGCAAGGGATAAACTCCAACATATTCATAACCCTCTCCAACAAGCCGCAATTTCCACCAAAAAACTTACCATGCATTTTCAGAAAATTCTGATAAATTTCATCTGAATAAAGCTCCCGAAGCACCTGATCAATGTTAAAAAAAGAATATTTATACTTAGCCAAATTTTTCCATATATAAGCCTGATAAAGCTCTATTTCAAACACCCCCACTTCTCTACCGCGGTCATTTTTCTCATTTTCTTGGTACACCTTTTGCACAATATCCATAGGAGATCCGTGTTCTCCAAACAAAACTTCCAATATTTTCTTGTCATAAAACCAAACAAAATTCTCCAAAAACCAATAGGGAATATTTTGCCCCAATATCATATCAATATTACGACAAACATTTTCATTAAAATCAGAAAGCAAGCGGGACTTAATTTCTGACCCGCTTATAAAAGGCGCCTTAAAAAAGTTATCAAACAACTCTTTTGCCTTAAAATTACGAACAGCCATACTCTCACTGTCCAAGACAAGAGAATAGCGTTCAGGAATATACAGCATCGTGTAAAACTTTTTCAAAGTCTGGAAAGAGAATTTTTGGTACTTATCCAACAAAGCCTTTGGAGATTCGGATATTCCGAAATTCAGCAAAACATCCTCAAAAATCAAAATTCTGATATTAAGTTTTGAATAAGGCTTTATAATTTTTTTAAACTCGTCCTCTTCATCTCGAGAGATTGTAAAATAGAATACGACATTTTCCGGATCTTGTAAAAATCGCATAAAACTCTCCAAATAGAGTTTTATAAACCCAAAATGCCCAACATAAGTAGGCGTCACAACCGCATATGTCTGATTTTCAGTCCTCATTTTTTATCCCAGTAAAACAATTTTTAAGTGTCTAACAATGTCCAGCAGAAATTTAATAAAATAAAACACAATCGAGAAAGGCTCCACACACCATTTACATATTTTTTTTATCGGTGTAATAAAATTTCGAACATGTTTCTTTAACTTTTCGAATGTCTTAGAAGCCCAAAGCATGAGTTGTACTCTATTTTTCAATGTATTATTAAGCCCGAAACAATGACCTTGAGATGACGCCAAAATACAAGGCTGCACAATATTCAAAAATTTCTTTTGCAAAGGATAAAGTTTAGCATCCGTCCTATCGCAACGAAGTATTTTAATCTGCAAATCTTTAAAAAGCTGTGCTAAATTTTTCACATTATTTTTTTTCAAAAATAAGCAAACATGTTCCGTTAAGCCACATCCTCCTCTAAGTTTTTTATAAAAAGAACTTTTAAAAACATCTACCTCTCGTGAAGAAAGATATTTTTTTATCAATTCATCCATATTTATAAAATCATATTTATATTTTTGTAAATTGAAATAAATAAAGTTCTGATAAAGCGTAATTTCAAAAATACCACTTAATATATGCTCATCTATTTTCATATTAAGATTTTTCAAACGTAACTTTTCCGCCATATCGAGTGGATTTCCATATTGTTTTACTAAATCTTGAACGATACTTTTTTCATAAAACCACATATAATTTTCCAAGAACCAATAGGGACAACTTTCTTCAAGCAAATAATCAACATTTTTTACCATTTGATTAAAGTTCACCCCTATTCTGTACTTTGGTTCTAAGATGGAACCATAAATTCTTGGTTTGGCAAAAAAGTCAGCAAATAACTGTTGCATATTTGTTTTTTTAACCCACATACTCTCACTATCGAGGATTAAACTTTTTTCTTCAGGTATGGAAAGCACAGCATATAGTTTTTTAAAAGTCTGAAAAGAAAAACGCCCATATTTCTTTAATAGCTCATCAGCAGATAACTTTATACCGTATTGCTTGAACAAATCTTCACAAAACAAAAGCTTAATATTGCATTTATTTTTATATGGTTCGATTACAGTTTCAAAATCATTCTTTTCATTTTTTGAGATGATGAAATATAAAGTTATTTTGTCCTTATCTGCCACATATTTAACAAAACTCTGTAAATATCTCTGCACAAAAGGGAAATGATTTTTATAAGTCGGTGTAATAACTGCATAGTTCATTTTGATACCTTCCACAATCCCTTTACTCTAAATATTTGTCTGCATAACACATAAACTACCACCTATAAATGAGTTCTACAATCCCAAACCCCACATTAAACACACCCTCTATCACCAAATACACTTAACATTCCTTCTATCTTTTATTTGATTAACACACAATCACTACATTTATAAGCCCATTGCTTCCTTTCGTCTTTTAACCAATTAAACGGAGACGATACCTCTGCTTTTGCATATTCTAAAAAATACAAGTTATTCAAAAAACTACTCTCTGAATCCTCAATAATTTCCTCATCAACGTCGTAATAAACAGATGGTTTTTTGTATTGAATATTAAATTTATCTAAATTTCTAAGCCAAATTTCTTGCTCACAGGCATAACGATACGCCCTAAGTCTTTGCGGATGCACCACATTATTAATCACACAATATTGAGCATCTTCCCTCCTCTGCAAAGGAATATTCCAAAATTCTACCAGATCCTTAGTATGACCAATCTGAAAATAATCACACACATGATAAGCCAACTGCGTCGTATGGGGATTTGCAGGGCAGAACATCATAATCTTATTTTCAAACATCTTCCATTTAGGATCTCTTTCTTGTTTTATCCTCAAGCATTTACTATATATTTTTTGAATCGCATTAGAATGAAAAATAAAATCAGGCCTAAGTTTCACAGCATACAAAGTACGAACTTTTTTCAACCCTGCGTAGGATGAAACTATTTGTCTATTAAGGTTATTTTTATGAGACAAATTTTTGACATTATCAGGAGCATAAACATCGCCCGAATCTCCAGGATCAATACTGAATACAGCCTCATCACAGTCAATATCGGAAACATCCGTGCCTGCCCAAGTAGAAAAAATTATATGAGAATTAGGAAAATATTTCCTAATTTTGGCAACACATTTACATATCCTACGCCTTCTATCCCCTTGAATAACAAAGGTCAGGTCTTTATTTTCTACCACAATCCCATTCCTTCCAAATAAGAGTTAATTTGCTTTTTATATTTTCTATATTCTTTATATTTCTCTTTATAATGTTTACGCATTTTACCAAAACAAATTGTTTTCAATATCTTATAGCGCAAACATTTCCGTCTCACCTCACCCTTACGCGAAAGAAGCAGCAATATTTGTTGTAATCTGTTTGTTAACAAATCATAGGTTGAAACCGCCTTTTCTTTCTTAAATGTAAGAGCTTCCTCAAGCCATGCTAAAGTCTTTTCTTTTTGCTTTTGCAAAATAGAACCAAATTTTTTTACATCAAATTTTGTTAATAAATCTACATGCGATGGAATTTCTTTAACATCAAAGAATAAGCGTTTCTCCTCATCAAACATTTTCAATAACGATGTAAAACGGTTCCCTCCACGATACAAATTAATAACAGAAATAAAAGGCTTATTAAAAATCATGGCAAAACACGTTCCATGGAATGAATCAGTTATAACAGCCTCGGCATTTTTGAAATAATAAAGCCAATCCTCAACCTCAATCCCTTTTTGGGCATTCTTTTTCTTCCTTAACACATCGGCATCACCAATATTAACCAGCTTAAGACCTAGTTTTTTTGCAACGGCCTTAACACATTCATCTTTATCTGGAGTGCTATCTAAAACATAACTTAAAAGATACTTATCTTTTTCTCTCACAACAGAATTATCAATTAAATTATCATATTCTGCGATATCACAAAGAAACACAGGATCGAGCAAATGTTCAGCCTCAACGCCAAAAATCTCTCGGCAGATATCAACGCCATCTTCTTCTCTAACAGAGATACGATCCAAACGCTGCATATGAAACTTTGCCTCATCCCATTCACTTTTCGGATCGATATAGCCACTACCAAAAGAAGTTGCTACAGCGATTTTCCTTTTATTATCATGGGCAAAATCTAAGAAGAACGTCTTACCAAACGGTGCCGGACGATGCCACAACTGGTCAGAAGCCAAAACAAAATTATCTATATTTTGATTAAGGCGTGATAACTCTTCAGTCGTTGAACCTGTTGGTGTTATTTGGACACCAAATTTCCTAAAGAAACGGCGAGATAAAATATCAGGCTCCAGCAAATGCTTATTATGAACAAACCCTGAAGAGTCTATAAGAACACATAAATACCCCATTGATTCCAAAAGCTTGTACAAAGCATAAGCCGTTAGAATAGCGCCATAATTTTCAAAAAACCAAATACCGACAATTCCAACGTCATATTTAGCATCTAAGGCAAAATCGACTGACATCGAAAAAGTTTGAGTTTGCCTCAAATCAAAAAATCTTTTCCTTTTATCTTCATTCACCTGCGTCGGAGCATAAAAACATTTATTATACTTTGTGCTTTCTTCAATATTTTTCTTCTTAACCAATTGTGCATTTTGGCTAATTTTCTTAAATATTGCTTCTCCTTTCTTAGAATTAATCATGACACAAGAAGTCCCCTTAGAATCTCGCAATGGTTTATCATAAAACTCTATCCCCCAAAAATCGGCCAAAGTAACATCCCCCTGTCTGGGAATATGATTAAATGGACACGTTCCACAACTTTTTCTATAAAAAATCGCTTTCTCAAAGCCTGCAAAATACGCATTATTCCGCTCTAGCTTTACCTCGGTTCCGTCATTTAAATAAAAAGTCAGTCTAAATACCCCCCAGCCATCCTCTTTAGGTCTAAAATTAACAGATTTTATCTCATCTTTATAGGGCAATTCACTTAAAAAGTCCTGCCATATCTTCTGAGCGGGAACACCATGACAAACAACGTCCGCAGTTAATAACTTTTCATATTCCTTCCCCAAAAACCTATAAAAACCAGCCACCTGACAGGGCGTCCCAGTAAACAGCACATACTCTCCGGCATCCAAATACTTCTTTAATTCAGCAAATGTCTTTTTAGTATTGCTCTGAACATATTTCGAATAACGCAACTTATCCAAATCTTTCTTATTATGAACAATGATATGTTCAACATTAAAATCTTTATCCCAAGCCGCACCGCAAACATAGCCGCCTTTATCTAAAACATAATTAGCCAGCAAAGTAAAAGCACCACCTGATGAGCTTTTCATTCTGGTTTCATCATCAGCCCAAACAGCATAACATTCCGGCTCTTTACTGTTTTCATAATGAGGATTATAAGCGGCACAGCTTTGCAAACACAGGCCACAATCAACACATTCGTCATCATTTATAACCGGATACAAAAATCCCTCATCATTGGGTTGCATACTAATTGCTTTTTTAGGACAAATATTGTAGCAAGCACCACAACCTGTACAAATTTTTTCATCAACCAATTTAATATTATTCATATTTAACCCCTTATCTTGTTATAAAGTGATGACAATTTTTCATATGATTTTTTTTCACACAAATAATATCCTACAATACCTAAAACACATGGCAACACAATAGCAACCACCAAACAAGTAGAAAGAGGATATTCCGTCTTTAACTGCACATACAGTGGTGATTCTCCTAACATATTTCCTTTGGCAAACAAAATCTGTGGAATATATTGTAGAATATAGATTGAATAAGAATATGCACCTAACCTTCCTAAAAATGGCTGATTTAATAATCTCGAAAAAGCTCCCTTTTGAATAAAGAACAAAATTACCAAGATTGAAAAAACTACCACTCCATAAGCATGTTCTGCTAATTTCAATGTATTAAAGAAGAGAAAATCAATAAAAATTCCAAAAAAGACAAGTTCTAATATTGTAAAAAATATCGTCACACCTTTCTTAGCTGATTGTGCCTCCCTAAAAGAATTCATATAATCAATAAAAATTCTGATCAACAAACCTAAACCTATTCCAAACAGCCCTCTCCAAACTCCATACAATCCCCGTGCTGGCTGTTTTATCTGATGTATGTAAATAATCATTCCTATATATGACAATACAGCCGCCGTAAAAACAGCCGTTTTAGAGGGAAATACTTTGAATAAAGACAAATAAAATAAAGAAACCCAAAACAAAGGCCCCAAATACCACATGTAACTATTATTGTATGAAAATCTAATTTCCATAGCATCATTAAAAAGAGCAATGTTTCTTATAAAAAAGAAAGTCATAAAATTATCTTTAAAATGTGTTTCCTGAACAATCAGACCTAACTGATGAAAAAAATAAACAAACACAAAAGATAAAATGACTATAGGCATAAGTCTGATGTATCTTTTCACAATAAAGTCTCGATAAGGAATATCTTTTTTAATTTGAGAGAACAAAAAAAGTCCCGATAAAATAAAGAAAAAACAAACCCCGATATCCGTCCTGTCGGAAATAACTTTAAACCCCACCATTGCTGAATGTAAAACTAATATCGACAGACAGCACAAAAATTTTATAAAATCTAAATTATAATATCTAGTATTGTTCATCTACTCAAATACTCCCTTAATTGCTCGGGTGTGCCGACGCAGTTCCAATCATCTTTTTGAATATCAAAAACGCCAATTTTAGCACCGTTTTTTATGGCATAATTATAAACATTGCTCATGTAATATTCATTTTTGGCTCTATCGCCATAGATCATCATTTCTATGGTGTTTTTTACGAAATCTGCACCTCTTGCAAACATATACAGCCCACAAATGGCGTGGTTGGAGATTACTTCTTTTTCCCTTGTCTGGGCGACAAAGCCTTGCTCATCAGTAGCCGCGAAGGAAAAACATTCCTTATCAGTATTAAACGTAAGTAAACTACCATCCAATTTTCTCTCCAGACAATCATTCACAAAGTCTTGAAAAACCTGATTATCAAAAATATTATCCGAATCAGCAAAAATAACCGGCAAATTGTTATTAATAATCTCATGAGAGGCCAAGGCCGTGCAGCTTGCACCTTGGGTCAATTTTTCCACGCTGATAAATGCCACATGATATTTTGAAGACAGCTTTTCCAATTGTTCTTTATTTTCTTCTTCAAACAATTTTTGAATTATAAGCGTATAATGCGCATTTGGATAGTAAACACCATCTAAAACCCGCTCTATCATCATCTTTCCGTTCACATCAATAAACGGTTTGGGTAAATCATAACCTTGCGTCTTAAAACGACTTCCGGCGCCTGCCATCGGAATAACAATATTCAGCATAGTATCCTCCCTACTTTGCCTTGGCCGCTTTAGATAAATTTTCTTCGGTCATATCTTCCCAATTATCCTCAAATCGAACAACCCGATCATCAATCGTAATATCGGCATTGGGTTTTCCAAAAAAAATCTCGTCATATTCAATTCCATTTTTATCCAGCCATTCAAATGTCATATGCCCGACATTCTTCAAAGCCTTGCCGACATTATGCCCGGTTGAACCCATATTACGAGCCGTGTTGATAATAATTGTATGACCGGCGGCCCTCAAGTTATGTATCATTTCTCTGGCACCCGGTTTGACCTTAACATCAGCATAAGTCTGCGGATCTTTTCTAATCTCGCAAATGGTCCCATCCAAATCAATACATATACGCAACTTTTTATCACTACTCATCAAACAATACCTCATTCAGTTTTTGAACGGCAATTAGATAAAAAGCCTTTTGCCGCAAGACATCATCACTGTGCAAAGGAATCATTGTCAAAAAGAGCAAAGCCTCTATCAGCTTAATTTCCCTCCGATTATAACCATACTCAACCACCAGTTCATCAAAGAAAGGCTCCAGTTTTTCGGTTAAAATAGGTGTAGATATCTGAAAATCATAAGAATTTTTTCCAACACTTTTTAGCTTAAACAATCCAGCCACAATAAAATCATACAAACCGACAATACTATGCCGCAATTTAGCAATATCATAACGCGGATCGCCATAAATACTTTGTGTTTTAAACCGCCCGCGGGGATCAATAAGTTTAAAGATATAATGCATCGGATCAAATAAAATATTGGAAAAACAGTAATCGCCATGCACAATAGTACGCTTATCATAATCAACCAACTTAGCGATTTCCCTATCCAGAGCCGCTTGCAACAAAGGATAGTTTTTGTAGTGTATATTGTTAATGGAAATATAATCACCTTGCATCATCTTGGCAATTTCAGGGTTCTTGTTTTCAATCTCCGCTAAACGCTGCCGCGTTTTAGTCTGATAAATCTCCACCAGTTCCTCTCTATCTTGAGGCTCTGTGTAATTCTCAAAAACCTTATGAACTTTTAACAACGCTTCTATAATATTGTACCAATCTTCCAAATTATTAGAGCCGTAAATAAACGTCTCGGCAAGATTGGCATAGCCATAAAGCTCCATTTCAACAAAGGCATAATCTCCCTTCTCGCCAGCAGCAAAGACTCTTGGAGCATAACAGGCAACCTCCAAAGGCAATTTCTGGTACCAATTAGCTTCATCCAATAGTTTCTGCTTTTTCTTTGACATTTTAGTGATCGTACCTCTGACCGCATCCACTCTCAAAGAATTAAACTCTCTGGCACTAAACAACCCCAAACGAGCCTGAACAGCACCGCTTATATGCCCAAAATCAAACCAATGTTTTGTTGTCTTAATTAAAATCGGGTGACAGCTATGATATTTTTGCAACACATTAATAAAGCTCGGACTAGAGCTTAAAAGCTCCTCAGATAAAAGAGCCTTCAAAAGCTTGGTATCAGAAAACTTATAATATCCGACCAAAGCCTCTTTATCAACAATAGAAATGTCTCTTTCTTTGTTATAAATCCTATCCAAATACCCATTTTTATCTCTGGACACCAAACACCACTGTTTAGAGGCCTTAATATTGGGAGACGAAAGAAAGACATCATTTTCTTCAGGGAAAGCCTCATCAATTAAAGTATCGCCAAAAATTATCTGAGTGGGAACCTTTTCATCACACTTTCCCAACAAATTTAAAATAGAAGAAGAGAAATCTGAATTACTGTCGATAAAATATTGCTCAACTTCAGGATAACTATACCCCAAGAAACGGCTTAGCCTGGTATTATTCTCCCTTAACACAATTTTTATCTTTTCCGCACCATTTTTAATGGCAGAATCAATACACCAATTAATGGCAGGCTTAGACCTGATAGGCAGTAGCCCCGGATCAGTAATCATACCGGCAGAGATGTTCTTAGGATTAAACTTGCCGGCCGAAAGGATGATTGTATTTATCTTATTGCCCATAGTCTTTCCTACTCTTCAAAGGGAACAATAATGCCTTCTCAAGATTCAGCAGTGAACAAATATGCGGTAACCATAAAATCCTTAAATACCTACCGCCACCCATATTCAACCGCGACAATCTTTTACAAATTAATACGAGCCACATCCCAACAGCAAAAAAACAACTAAAAAGATATGCAAAAACCTTTATTTTTTTGGCATCTAATTTGACTCTTTTATTGTTTGCCATTTTCATTCCCATTCAGTTTCATTGCATGATTCTCGACAAACATAGCAAAATTTTGTAACAAAACCACCGTTTTTTAACACATATACACACTATAAACTAAAAGTTTATTTCGTCAACTGCAAATTTATTAAAAGTACAACAAAACAAAACGAATAAAAACACATAACATAAGAAACATATCAAAATAAAAAAGCATTAATATTAAGATATACTCAAGCCTATTCTCATAGTATTTGACAATTTAACAAAAACATATAGGATACAGACAGTTAGATACAATTATGGACAAAAAAATAATTAAAAAAACTATTGTGGACATGAAAAAAAATCTAGTAAAAGTAGCCATCTGCTACGATTTTGACGGGACACTAGCCCCTGGCAATATGCAAGAGTTCGGCTTTATGAAAGCCCTAAAAACTACCCCCAAAAGTTTTTGGAACAAATCTGACCAGCTGGCCCAACAGCATTCAGCAGATAAAAATTTAGCCTATATGCTGACCATGTTGCAAGAAGCCAAAAACAAAAAGATATCCTTTCGCAAAGAAGATTTGCAAAAATTCGGAATATCCATTCCTCTCTTCAAGGGGGTGAAAGATTGGTTTCCACGCATTAACGCTTACGCTTCAAGCCAAGGCATTGAATTGCAACATTTTTTGCTTTCTTCCGGTCTAAAGGAAATCATTGCAGGTATGCCTGTTGCCAAAGAATTTACGAAGGTCTACGCTTGCTCCTTTATGTACGATGAAAACGGAGCTGCTCTATGGCCGGCCCAAGTCGTAAACTATACGACCAAGACCCAGTATCTATTCAGGATTAGCAAAGGGTGTCTTGATGAAACAGATTCTGCCGTAAATGATCGCACTCCCAAAGGCCAAAGAAATATTCCGTTTAGCCGCATGATGTATATCGGAGACGGACTGACAGATATTCCCTGCATGGCAACCCTACGCAAATTCGGAGGTAACGCCATTGCTGTATATCGCCCCAAGACAAAAACCGGCAGCCAGCATGCCGAAAAACTGCTCCGAGACGATCGGGTAGACAACATCGCCCCCGCAGACTACAGCGAAGGCTCAAAAATAGACTATCTCATCAAAGCTTGGATCTATAAGATCAAAGCCGAATTAGACTTCAAATCATGATACAAGAAACGCTTTATCTCTTTGGCAGAGATAAAGCGTTTCTGGTATCAACAAATGACTAAAAGACACATCAATCAAGCAGTTCCGCTACCCACAACCACAAGCATCTTCTTACATATCTTACAGCAGAAAAGCTCCCAATCTAGCTTTACCTTCACTGAAATGCTGTTTTTTTCTTCTTACCCACCTCTTTATGTTTTATGGATTTCTGTATCTTGGAAGACCGCCGATTCTCAGGCAGCATCTTTTTTGAATAAAAGACAACAGGCGTTTCACTTGAAGCCGATTTCAAGGCTTTTTGTGCTAATCTTGTCAAATCCGAAAGACTATTAGCCTCGTTTGAAAGACAGACACCTATACAAAAATCAATATTACACCTATTGCTGTCTGATTTTTTAATCTCCAACCCATGAACGGAGGCCCAAACACGCCCAACCACATTCTTAGCTGTTTCGAGATTTACATTGGCAATATAGACAGCAAACAAATTTTCATCAATACGCGCCACAAAATCGTTATCTCGCAAAGCCTTCTCAAGAGCCTTTGCCGTTTGCTTAAGAGCCCTGTTTTTATACCTTCCTCCCATTGTACGACATATGTCATCCAAATTACCAATAGCTCCCACCCAAACACAAAAGGGAGTTTTCGTCAAACGGTTTTCCTGAATAAGTTGAGGCAAATAAGTCTCATAATACTT
Organism: uncultured Alphaproteobacteria bacterium; assembly: GCA_944392215.1. Lineage (GTDB taxonomy): Bacteria > Pseudomonadota > Alphaproteobacteria > RF32 > CAG-239 > CAZU01. Next base: position 24,843 of record CALXVX010000025.1, read on the forward strand.
TTTATTAAATACTGAAGTAAGAGGATCTCGTCTAACACGCTCAATTTTATCTTCCTCATCGTAATAAAGAATCTCAAGCAAAATAACAAAGGTAAAAAAGAATGTAATAAAATTAGCAATCGCAAGAGGCCAACATTCAATATATACCCCATATGCGAACCAACAAATCAGAGCCAAACTGTACATAGTATACATATAGCTCGACAACCCGGAAATATTTTTAGTCATGAGGATGCGCACACTCTGAATGGCAAAGGCAGCCACGGTAGCAATACCCGCAGCATACGCAATATGTTCAAACAACGTTTCATCATTCAGAAAAATATCCCAAAAGCTCACTTCCATCTTACAACCCCCAAATTCAAAACACTATTAGTAATTATAAAAACAAAAAGTTAACATTTAGCAAAGAAGTTTTCACAAACAAAAAACTTCGCCTCTTATCAAAAGGCAAAGCTTTTTGTCTTTCCAAGGATCGTTCACAACATTAGTTTAAATATTTGCTAAAAAAAGCCTCAATCTTGTCAAACGGAATTTTTTCCATATTGTCATAAAGATCAACATGATTAGCTCCCGGAATAATCATCAGCTCTTTGTTATTGCCGGTTAGTTTTTTAAAAGCATCCTCACTGAAATAGCGGCTGTGTGCCTTTTCACCATGTATCATCAACACGGCGTTTTTAATTTCGTTGCTATAAGTCAAAATCGGCATATTCATAAAAGACAAAGACGAAGTCATATTCCACCCTCCGGTTGAGTTAATGGAACGTTTATGGTAACCGCGTTTGGTCTTATAATAACCAAAATAATCCTGCACGAACTGAGGCTCCTGCCCGGTTAACTTATCGGGCAATCCCGGAGCAACGGCGATAGTCTTACTTTGAGCATCTTTAGTTCGTTGCTGGTTCAACTGCTCACGCAAAGTATAGCGCTGTTCAGGCGTCATGGCATCGAAATAACCGTTAGCATTTACTCTGCTCATATCATACATAGTAGAGGTAACTGCGGCTTTAATTCTGGTATCCATCGCCGCAGCATTGAGAGCAAAACCGCCAAATCCGCAAATACCGATAATTCCGATTTTATCAGCGTCCACCTCCGGCAAAGTCGTCAAGAAATCGACAGCGGCGCTGAAGTCTTCCGTATTAATATCAGGCGAGGCCACATTTCTCGGTTCTCCGCCGCTTTCGCCCGTATAAGATGGGTCAAAAGCCAGAGCAACAAAGCCCTTTTCCGCCATTTTCTGAGCATAAAGGCCAGAGGCCTGCTCCTTAACCGCGCCAAACGGACCGGAAACGGCAATCGCCGGTAATTTTGCCGATTTTACATCTCTTGGCAGATATAAATCCCCGACCAAGGTAATTCCATACCTATTTTTGAAACTTACTTTCTTGATTTGCACCTTGTCACTTTTGGCAAAGGTTTTATCCCAGCCTGAGTGATGATAGACGGCAAAAACCAAAACAGCGGCAACCACCGCAATCAGCAAAATAGCAGACAATATCTTCATTGTTTTTCCTTTCACGCATAACTTATGAGGCTATTGTAGAATTTAGAGTAAACTCTAAGTCAAGAGTTTTTTTATAATTATTTACATCCATAAAAGATAAAGACTTTCCCTTGATTATCCCTAAATCATACCCATATACAAAGAAAAATTTATGAGGGAAAAATGCGTAAAGCCATTGTTATTTTCACGATAATAATATCACTTTTTGGCTCTATTGCGAGCTTAAATGCACAAAATTTATTTTTACCGGAGCAAAACAATAAACGAATAGATGCCATCATCTATCAGCTCAATAACAACCAGCCTGCCAAAGAGCAGATTGAAGATATTTTAGAATATACATCTGCACTGCAAAACGAGCTCAATACGATACAGAAACAATATGTGTCACAACAGGAGGTTTTACAAAAGAAACTTGATGCTCTAGGCCCCAAACCAGAAAACGCAAAAACGGAACCCGAAAGCATCACCAGCCAGCGCCAAAGCTTGAATTTGCAAGAAGACAAACTCAAAGCCCAAACCGCCCAAGCAGCTTTTCTTTCAGCTAAAATAGATGAGATAAATAACCTCATCTTAAAAAGCAGAAACAAAGAACTGCTAAACAACATACTGGTAAAACAAAGCTCCTTTCTTCACCCGCAAGAGTTTATAAATTCTTTGAGAGAATTTGGCCATTTTGTATTTAATTTAAGCAAATCTCCGCTAATTTGGTATCAAAATCTGCCGCCAAAATCCCAAACAAAAGTGAAAGAGCAATTTTTCTTTGCTGCTTTAAGTGTGGTTGCCACACTTTTCATATCAATTTTCATCAGTTTTTATCTTCGGCGTAGTCTTGGATATCTCCCCTCAACAGAACGCCCCAATTATTGGCAAAAAATTCGCACCGCCGGTTGGATGTTTATTGCCAAGAGTATTGTACCAGCCTCAACTTTAGGTATCATCTTTTTCTGGTTCTATGACAATAAAAGCATCACCAACAATGCCTTTGGTCTTTTGTTGCACAACATCATACTCTATTTCGCCTATTACTTCATAACAACGGCAGTCATCAGCATTATCTTCACACCCGCATCTTCCAAATGGAGGTTGATTGAGGTGGCAGACAGCAAAGCCCAAAAGATTTATTCGGCGCTTATATTTTCAACCATCGCAATTTGTTTTATTTCATTTTTTCAAAGTCTTGCCGATCAAACAGAAAATTCCGAGGCAACAATTTATTCTCTCAATATTTTTGCCAATGCCACCAAAGCTCTCTGCATTATTTTGGTGAGTAAAATAGCACTTTATGACAACACCCCGCTCTCTGAAGATGAGCTCTCCGAGAACACAGCCATAGCCGGACTAAGCCTCTCATCAAAAATAAGTCTGCTTATTTCTTTCTCCATGCTCATTGCTTTTAGCTTATCTTTAGGCGGTTACATAAGATTGTCTGAGTACATCATAAACCATTTTATATATTCAATAGTCGTCATCGGCATTTTTTACATTTTCGGCAAACTGTTTTTCTGGATTTGTCACCGTATTTTACTGATGCGCTTTTGGCTAAAAACATTTCGCATCAGCCACAAGAGTTTAAGCAAAGGGGAGTTCTGGCTTGGTCTTTTACTAACCCCGATACTCTGGCTCACCTGTTTTTTAACACTCTTAGCGGTTTGGGGTGTTCCGGTAGATTTGCTATTAGCCAGAGTGAAAAGTTTTCTCATTGGCTTTAACATTGGCGGAATTTATATTTCCATTTATTCTATTTTGCTGGGAATTATCTCTTTCTTTGTCTTTTTATCCCTGTTCAAATTGCTGAAAAACAGTTTTAGCAACGGCAACTTGAGCAAAATAGAAATGGATGATGGCATTCGCAACTCCATTGTTTCCTCAATTAACTTCTTGGGTTTCATCATCTCAGGCATTTTGGCCATTGCCGTCATGGGCGGAAGCTTGAGCAGCATTGCCATCATTGCCGGTGCTTTGTCTTTCGGTGTTGGTTTGGGGCTGCAAAATATGGTTGGCAATCTGGCCGCCGGCATGACCATTTTATGGGAGCGCCCGATAAAATTGGGAGATTGGGTTATCATCAACGACCAAGAAGGAATAGTCAAACAAATAAAAATGCGTTGTACCATACTCGAAACCTGGGACAAAACCACCGTCATCATCCCCAATTCCGACATCTTATCAAAAAGCCTGGTAAATTATACCTACAAAGGCAAAAGCGGCCGTGTTGCCATAAAAATGAGCGTTGGTTATGAAAGCAACGTCAAACAAATAAGAGAAAATCTGTTAGAAATCGCCTCTACCAATGAAGATATATCAGACACGCCTGCCCCGTCGGTAACTTTTAGCAATCTCGGTGCCGGGCTTGAATTTCAGCTAAATTGCTACACGGACAATATTTTTAAACGCGCGGAAATCGGCAACGACTTAAGAGAAAAGATAATAAACCGTTTCCAAAAATTAAATATCGAGATGCCGGCCTCCCCGGCCACCGTTTGCTTAGAAGACAGAAGAAAAGACTAGAACATATCTCCATAAACTCTTTGCTGTTCGGCTTGCAGTTCTTTATTTTGATGAGCCTTTTCAAGACTCCCCAAACGCACGGCCTCGGTATAAAGATGGATTTTGTAGTTAATTTTAGCCATATATTTATTAAGCTGTTCCATTTGATTTTCCAGATGAGCGCGCTGCTGTTGGAACATTTCCAAACGCTGCGGCAAGGTCTCGTCACCCTCTCTAAACCAATCAATATATTGCTTGATATCTTTGAGCGACATGCCCACTCCTTTAAGGCACTCAATCATCTCAAGCCAACCGATATCCGTGTCAGAAAACACTCTTAAGCCGGATCCTGTTTTTTGCACAAAGGGCAACAAGCCCTCTTTTTCATAATAGCGCAGGGTGTGAGCCGTTAATCCTGTTTTTTTAGCCACTTGGCCGATAGAATATCTCATTTTAATATCTCCTCATAAAGGGAAAGATAAGAAAAAAAATATAAAATGTCAACAAAAACTCTTGACTTAGAGTTAACTCTAAAGATTACACTCAAAACAGAATCGCAACCAAACAGGAGAAAAAAATGAAAAAATATGCCTTCATTGCGGTGATTGCTGCATTAAGTTTTTCAACCAACATAGGAGCACAAGAAATGAAAACAGCACCAATAGACACGATTTTTACCCAAGGAGAGTTAAACCCCTACGGCAAATTCTTCACCGGCCAAACATATTTAACCATGCTAAGCAATAACGATGAAATTTGGAATTCCTCCATCGGCAATGTTACTTTTGAGCCAGGAGCCCGCACCAACTGGCACAAACACAGCGGCGGACAAATTTTGCTGGTTTTAGCCGGTGAAGGCCGCTACCAAGAGCGAGGAAAAGAGATTCAGATTCTGCACAAAGGAGATGTAGTAAGAATAGCGCCGGATGTTGAGCACTGGCACGGAGCCGCTCCAAATGAGTGGTTCACCCATATTTCGGTTGAGACCAATCTCCCCAACAACAAAGCAACTTGGCTTTCCCCGGTAAGCGATGAAGAATACAAGTAAGATATTGGTATATATTATAGCCGCAGTTGCTTTATTTAGCCTCTGCTATTACTCAAGAAAGGAAATAACAATGCAATCCCCTGCTCAAACAGACCCGGAATTTGTGGCTGCTTTTGAAGATTTTATAAATCTTGATGTCAAGCCTCACGGAAATTTGCCAAGCAAAACGCGCTGGTTGGTTATTATGGCGGCGCACATAGCTACCCAATCTCCCAACGAATATAAAGTTATATTAAGAGAAAGCCTCAAAGACGGTGTTTCACCAACAGAGGCCAAAGAGGTGATCTACCAAGCAGTTCCCTACCTCGGTATGGCGAAAGTTTATGATTTTTTGGGTGCTTCTAATGAAGTATTTTCAGAGCTTGGAATAAAACTTCCACTCCCCTCACAGTCAAACACCAATCGCCAAACACGACTGAACAAAGGACTTGCCGCCCAAAAGGCAATCTTTGGTGAGAGTATTGATACAATGCGTGCACAAGCTCCGCAAGAACTAAAACATATTCAAGACTACCTCTCAGCCAATTGCTTTGGCGACTATTATACCAGAGGCGGCCTAGAGCTCAAAGAGAGAGAGCTATTAACCTTTGCGTTGCTAGCCTCCTTAGGCGGGGCAGATTCTCAACTGCGCTCACACGTACAAGGTAATCTAAATATTGGTAACGATAAAAGCGTTTTATTAGACACGATAACTCAACTTTTGCCCTATATCGGCTACCCGCGTTCTCTAAACGCCATAGCCGCCGTCAACGAAATCAGCAAGGATTAAACAAATGAAAAAAACACCATTTTACTTAGCATTAGGAGCCCTACTTGCGGTAAGCCCTCAAGCAACTGCCCAAATATCACCAACTTCGGATAAGATACTGATAGCCTATTATTCACGTAGCGGCAATACAGCAGAAATCGCCAAACATATTCAAGCCGCAACCGGCGGAGACATTTTTGAAATCACTCCTCTCCAAGACTATCCGCAAGACTATCGACAAACAACCGAGCAAGCAAAAGAAGAAATTTCAAGAGGTTACAAACCCGAGCTTAAAAACAAGATTGAAAATTTTGCACAATACAATATTGTTTTCTTAGGCTCACCTTGCTGGTGGGGAACTATAGCTTCCCCGGTTTCAAGTTTTCTAAGCAGCTACGATTTTTCGGGCAAGACCGTCATCCCGTTCATGACACATGGGGGAAGCGGTCTTGGTCATAGTGTTGAAGACATTAAGGCACAAATTCCCACAGCAACTGTTATGGGGGCAAAAGCCTTCTGGGGAACCTCTGCCGCTGTGGCCTCTGCAGATGTAAACAAATGGATAAAGGAATTGGAAAATGACTAAAAATATACTTGTACTCTCGGGTAGTTTTCGCAAAGGCGGAAATTCCGACGTTTTGTGTGATGAATTCATCAAAGGCGCTATTGATGCCGGACATAAAGTAGAAAAGATTTATATAAATGATAAAAAGATAAATTATTGCAGGGGCTGCGGTGTTTGCAACACAACACACAAATGCGTACAAAAGGATGACATGGCAGAAATTTTAGATAAGATGATAAAGGCAGATGTCATTGTCATGGCGACCCCGATTTATTTTTATACCATGAACGGACAAATGAAAACCCTGATTGACAGAACCGTTCCCAGATACACCGAAATAAGCAATAAAGAATTTTATTTTATTGTAACCGCAGCAGATGACAATCGCGCCAATATGGAAAAAGCCTTGGAGGGTTTCAGAGGCTTCACGCAAGATTGCCTAGACGGCGCTAAAGAAAAAGGCATCATCTATGGCACCGGAGCCTGGAATATCGGCGATATAAAAGGCAAGCCAGCCATGAAAGAAGCCTTTGAAATGGGAAAAAATTGCTAAAAAAGACCCCGCACCTAAAAGATGCGGGGCTTTGTTATTATTAGCCTTAGGCTTAGAACAACTGCAGTACTGACTGAGCTGCCTGAGAAGCCAAAGACAAAGAGTTAATCGCCAACTGCTGTCTGGTTTGCAGGGCCAACATATTGGCACTTTCCTCGTTCATATCGGCCAAGGTCAATTTATCGGCACCTTCGGTCAATACGTTAATCAGGTTCTCGGTGAAGCTCTCACGGCTTTGGACGATTGAGTAGTTGTTACCAAACTCAGATGCCCAGTTACGCAAGGTGCTAATAGCGCTATCTACTGCAGTCATTGCCTCTTCAATCTTGTCTGACTGAGCTGCAACATCAGCCGCGACGGCATCATCATAAGCTTTTATAGCTTTATCAAGCTTACCTTTAAGGGTACCATCGGCATCACCTGCTCCATTGGGTTTCATAGCTTCATCATAAGCCTGTTGAGCTTGGGTAATTGCCTCCTCCAAGGTTGTATAGTCTGACACCTTACCCCAATCGGCGGCATCATCCAACTCCAATCCGGTGGTATCGGCTGGCTTACCGGTAATCTCAAGCTTAGAGTCGCCTTTCTCGTTGAATTTTACGGTCAAGGTGCCGCTATCCAACAAGTTTACTCCCTTATAGCCGGAGTCTTTAGCGATACCGTCTATCTGTTTTAAGATGTTGTTGAACTGCTTCATGTAGCTGGCGCGCTCCTCAGCATCCGTACTGTCGGCTGCTGATTGCGCTACCGCCTTGGCTTGTGAAGCAAAGTCCGTAATCGCCTCAATTCCTTCATCGGCTGCTTGAATGGTCTGAATGGCCTGGCCCATGCTGTCTAACAAGGCAGACAAGTCACTCGCACGGTTGTTTAATGACTGTGCGGCATAGTAAGATGACGGGTTGTATATCGCTGAGTTTACCTTCTTACCGGTAGACAATCTCTCTTGCGTCTGATCCATCAAGCTTTGCGTATTCTGCAAAGACAACAGGTTGGATCTCATGGACGCTGTTAATGATATTTCTGACATGGCTTTTCTCCAAATACTGTGGACACATTATAACTTGCGGCATCTTTCTGACGCTACAAGTTAAATTATAGCATAAAACCTCACCTGGTTCAATACTTATCTTACAATATAGCCTAAATTGGTAAAATTTCCATTAACCCTTTGGTATAAAAAAATGCCGCTCCAAGGGAGCGGCATTCTTATTTCTTTTAGCCCTAGGCTTAGAACAACTGCAGTACTGACTGCGCTGCCTGTGAAGCCAAAGACAAAGAGTTAATCGCCAACTGCTGCCTGGTCTGCAGAGCCAGCATATTGGCACTTTCCTCGTTCATATCGGCCAAGGTCAATTTATCTGCACCTTCGGTCAATACGTTAATCAGGTTCTCGGTAAAGCTCTCTCGGCTTTGGACGATTGAGTAGTTGTTACCAAACTCAGATGCCCAGTTACGCAAGGTGCTGATGGCCGCATCTACTGCGGTAATTGACGTTTCTATTGCCGCAGCTCCTGCTTTGATATCTGCTTCTAGTTGAGTATCATATGCCTGCTGAGCAGTATCCAAAGCCCCTTGCTTTGCCTCAATATCTTGCTGCTTTAACTCCTCTGAGGTATAGTCCCCACCTCCACCGGCATCAACTCTACCATTTTGAGCCTTAGCTAAATTATCTTTAGCAGTATTCAATGCTTCTAATTTACTCTGTCCGGTCGCACTCAAGCCCCAACCGGCGGCATCATCCAATTCCAACCCGGTGGTATCTGCTGGCTTACCGGTAATCTCCAATTTAGAGTCACCTTTCTCATTGAATTTTACCGTTAAGGTTCCGCCATCCAACAAGTTTACACCCTTATAGCCGGAGTCTTTGGCGATACCGTCTATCTGTTTCAAAATATTATTGAACTGCTCCATATAGCTGGCGCGCTCCTCGGCATCCGTACTGTCGGCTGCTGATTGCGCCACCGCCTTGGCTTGTGAAGCAAAGTCCGTAATCGCCTCAATTCCTTCATCGGCTGCTTGAATGGTCTGAATCGCCTGGCCCATGCTATCTAACAAGGCAGACAAGTCACTCGCACGGTTGTTCAATGATTGTGCGGTGTAGTAAGATGACGGGTTGTCTATCGCTGAGTTTACTTTTTTACCGGTAGACAATCTTTCTTGCGTCTGGTCCATCAAGCTTTGCGTGTTCTGCAAAGACAACAGGTTGGATCTCATGGACGCTGTTAATGATATTTCTGACATGGCTTTTCTCCAAATACTGTGGACACATTATAACTTGCGGCATCTTTCTGACGCTACAGGTTATATAATAGCATAAAATCGTGCCTAAGACAAGCACTTTTTCATAGAAAATAGTTTACCTAAAATAAGTAAAAAAAAGTTTAATTAATCAAGACGTTCAAGCTTTTTAATAAAATTGTACTCCAAAATTTCAACCACTCCGTAGAGTAAGATATAAGCTCCCATCAAAGTCGTAATGGTAATGGTGCCGAGCATCGGATAAGCAAGGATCAAAAAGGCAAAGATAATGCCGATCAATCCGGCGCTAAAGGCACCCGACCAGCTAAAACCTTCCTTTCTCAAGCGATAAGCGACCACCACCTGCACAACTCCGACAGCCAAACACCACAAAGCAAAGACAATCGGCAAAGTTTCTGCCGTAATCCCCAAATTGGCAGCAAGGATCAAACCAACAAAAATGTCCAAAATGCCAACAAACAAATACCATCCGGATTCAAAAGAAAAAGACGCGGCGATATAAACACCACCGATTATAATAAAAGCCACACCCAAATACAAAGCCAGCGCCAGCAAACTTGTCAGCGGGTTAAACCAGACATAAATTCCAAGTAAAACCATAATAACTCCGGCGGCCAAATGCCAAAAACCGATATGACTATTTTTTGTCTCCAACATATCAAAACCTCTCCAAAAAAATTAGCTCACACTACTGATATAGTGAACAAATCACCAATTACAAGAGCACAAAAAAGCCCGCAACATGTGCGGGCTTTTGCTTAAATTAGTCCTCTGCCGGAGGCGGGGGCGGAAGTTCTCCATCATGATGCTCCATCGGCGGCAATGGTTTTTCATGATGTCTCATTTTTTCGTGCATTTTTGGCCCCTTTTTACCCGGACGATGCGGTTTGCGCAAATGTTTTCTATCTGCTTTAATCTTATCAAATTCAGCCTTTTGCTCAGGCGTCAAGATTTTTTCAAAATCTTCCATATTAGACTTGCGCAGTTCTTGCATTTTCTCGTGCATTTCCTTCATCTGCTCGCGTCCTTCCTCATGAATTTTGCGAGCTTGTTCTTTTTGCTCATCGGTCAACTTGAGGCGTGCAGCCAAATCATCTTCAGCCTTTTGAGCAAGCTCCGGTCTTGGTCCTTCTGCCGGTGGAGCCGGCGGCTCTTGGGCAGTCACGGCACTGGCACAACACAAGAAAGCTGCTCCGCAAAGTAAAGATAGATAACGACTTTTCATGCTTATTCTCCTTTCAAAAATTTTAATTGCTCGGCCAAAATCTTCCTTGCCGCAAACAACCTGGACTTAACGGTTCCGACCGGCAAAGATGTTTTTTTGGCGATTTGTTCGTAACTTAGGTCCTCAAATTCAAACCAAACAACAATTTTTCTGTATTTGTCCGGCAGATTGTCGACCGCTTTCAAAATAATTTTCTGCCTGGTCTTGGCATCAAGAATTTTCTCGGGATTTTCCTCTGTTGCCATATTTCCCAAAGAGTCTTCATCTCCTTCTTCCGCCGCTCCCTGTTTATATTGACGAGAGCGAAAGTAGTCACGGCAAACATTGGCAGCCAATTGGCTTATCCACTGGCGAAATTTTCCCTCCTCATGGTAGTTGGGCAAGTTGCGCCAGGTTTTGATATAAACTTCTTGTTCAATATCTTCGTTGTAGCTTCCGGTTAATTTTTTAATGATTGCCCGAATACGGCCTCTGTTTTCCAAGATAATCTGTTTCATTTGCTTATCCCACCATCAGCAGACCATATTCATCGGTTGGCAATCCCATTTCCTCAATCACGGAAACCGTATTTTCGGCAGAAAAATACCCACTGTCCCAGTAGAAGCCGTAGTTTTGCGGCTGCACGGGATTATACGCGGCAATACCGATCCACAAGGCCGCAACAATAGCCAAAGTTGATTTAATGACATTGCGGCGGCGTTTACGCGCAAAATACAAAGGCTTCGCTTCGCGGATTAAGGCTGAGATATCATCCATTTTTTTCTCCTTTCACAGACTAAAACGAAAGCCCCTAATAAAAGGTTCAAAAAAATTTAAATTATTTTTTTAGGCGAGCCAAATTTTGAGCGATTTGCAAAGAAAGCTCACTGATAAGGTCACTGTCTTCTTTCACCAAATCATCATAAGAATCTTTAAGCGGCCTTGAAAGATTGGTTTTCTTTTGCAAAACGGCATCGCCGTTTTTGTCAAACACGCTCCACCAAACGCTCAAATCAACGGTTTTATCCCAACTTCCGTCAAATCTATTGACCTCAACCCAAACAACATAGTCAAAACCCTCGCGCCTAAACCCGCTTGGCTTAACCGAGGCATTTGGCAAATAAACGGCCAAATTATCGGCAATTGCCCGCTGCATAGCCACACTTAAGGGTTCGCTCCAACGGTTGAGTTCAGAGACATTGAGCTCCACTTGGTTATCATGCCTGGTCACAATTTGTGGCCTGTCCAGATAGACGGGAACTTTCACCTCTTCCACTCCGATATTGAGTTTAGCGCTTTTGAAAACCTCCTGAGAACTTTGAATAGGTGTGAGGCTATAAAATTTGGAAGGAGGCGTCATTCCGCCAAAACAAGCGGTTAGCCCCAAAATTGCAAGTAACGTCAAAACTTTTTTCATAATTAATATCCCCCTTCTTTACCTTTCAACAGAGCCTCAGGATGTCTCTCCAGATAATCTGTCAAATTACGCATGGACCTGGCCGCCTCGCTGACACTGTTGAGCGTGCGGTTAAAGTTATTAAGCGTTTCGGAAGTTGCCCCCCGATTATTAGATAAAATTTTATTCAAGCTGACAGAGGCTTGTTTAAGCTGAGCAAGCGTCGCCGGCAACTCAGTATTAAGGGTCTGAAAAAATTTATTAAACTCCAAAACACTGGCGCGCAAAGGCAAGTCCTGCACACCCTTGGAAAATTTGCCCAACGGAGACAGCACGGTAGGAATTTCCAAAATATTAGAGTTTGTAGTCGTATGGTGCAAAACAACCGGCGTATCAGGCAATAGCTCCAGCTCGATCATCAACAATCCGGTCAAATAGCTTTGGGTGGTGAGGCGTGCGCGCAAACCTTTTTTAATCAGTTCATCCAACATGGCGGGACCGCTCCCGAACTCGGCATCTTCAATATTTTTTCTCTGCTCCATTTTGACATAGACAGGAATGCTAAACTCCAAATTCTCGGCATTAGCAATCAAATCTATGGCTGTTACTTTGCCAATCTGCACCCCTTTAAACACCACCGGAGCACCGACATTTAAGCCGTTAATGGATTCCTCAAAATACATCACCAAAATTTTGCCCTTATCGGGAAAAATTTTTTCCTTAAAAAAGATACCAAAGACAATAAGCAACACGGCCAAGCCGCTCAGCATAAAGGCTCCGATTAGTTTTTTATTGGGTTCTTTGCGCATTTTACTTTGCCCCTCTGGTTAAAAATTTAAGAACATTCTCATTTGGCGGATTTTTAAGTAACTCTTTTGGATCCCCTTTGGCACTGATGCCTTTGATATCACCATCCAAAAAGATGGAGTTGTTGCCGATATCAAAGATTGAAGCCAATTCGTGGGTCACCACCACAATAGTTGTGCCGAGGCTTTGGTTGATATCAAGAATAAGGTCATCCAAAAGCCTTGAGCTTATGGGATCGAGTCCGGCCGAAGGCTCATCAAAATAAACAATTTCCGGATCAAGAGCCAAGGCTCTGGCCAGGCCGGCACGTTTTTTCATTCCGCCGCTGATTTCGGAAGGATAAAAATCCCCAAACCCGGCAAGCCCGACTAAGGCAAGTTTCAATTCCACCAACTCATTAATCAGCTTGGCAGAGTAGTTGGTATATTGCTGCAAGGGAAGCGCAATATTTTCAGCCAACGTCATGGAACTGAACAAAGCCCCGCTCTGGTATAAGATTCCGCAACGGCGCATAATTTCATCGGCTTGAGCTTGAGAAGCATCGGAAAAATTCACCCCGTCAATAATAACCTTGCCCTTAGCGGTTGGCACCAAACCGGTCAAAACCCTAAGCAAACTGCTCTTGCCACAACCACTGCCGCCCATAATGATAAAAATATCACCTTTGTTGATGGTAAAATCAAGATTTTTGAGCAGCACAAAATCCCCATAAGCAATGGTCAAATTTTTGACAATGATTTGCGCCTCGCCTTTATTCATATTCCGAGCACCTCAAAGATCCAAGTAATGATACCGGTAGCCACAATCATCCAAACAATAGCCGAAACCACGGCCTGCGTGGTAGCTTTACCGACGCTGTCGGCATTGCGCCCGCAATAGATTCCGAAATAGCAACCGCAAATAGAGATGATAATACCAAAGACCAAACCATGGAATAAACCCACCAAGAAATTATCCATATCAAGAGCTTTTAGAGTATAGTTCCAATACTCCTCGGGCGAGATTCCAAGCATTCCAATCCCCACTGAGGCACCGCCGATAACACCCATAAAATCAGCCAAAATCACCAACAGCGGCATGGTCAGGGTCAGGGCGGTAATTCTTGGCAACACCAAGAAATCAGTGACGGGAATTCCCATTGTCTTTAGGGCATCAATTTCCTCATTAACCTGCATGGTGCCAATGGTTGCGGCATAAGAGGCACCGGTGCGCCCGGCCATAACCACGCCGACCATAATGGCGCCCATAATTCTGGTCATACCGATTGCCACCAGACTTGCCACATAGATTTGGGCGCCGAAGTTTTTGAGCTGGATAGCCCCAACAAAAGCCAAAATCAATCCCACCATAAAACTGATGAGAGAGACAATTCCGACTGCCTTGTAGCTGCAATCTTCCAGAGCAAACAACCAATCCACCCGCCGCATAACGGCCTGTCCGCCGACAAGCCTGCCAAGCGAGCGCAAAACCTGGCCTATAAAATTCATACCTTTTTGAATACTGGCCCATACATCAAGAGTAAACGAGCCAACTTCTTCCCAAAAGCCCTCATTTGTCTGCTTGGGGCGTTCCGGCTTGCGGTCAACCGAAAAAGCAAGGTTAAGGAGTTTTGAAAGGTTTTGCGGCCAATTAAGCTGGCGGACATCTTTTTTCTTTTCCCCTGCCAGTTTGATAAGCTCAAACAAAATAACGACTAAAGTAGAATCCCATTTTTGCAGATTTTTACCGTCGATTGAAAGAGTTTTGACATCTGCTCGCAAAAGTGCCTCTTGCAACTTGTGCAAAAGCTCAGGGTTATCATAGCCGATAAAATCTCCCTCTAAATTAAGCCGAAGCGCTTTATCAACAATGGAAAAATCCAAATTCACCTTACAAAAATCCTCTAAATCAAACTCCAGATTTAAAGTATTATCATCTGATGATTTGTCAAGAGCAATAAGCTGATACAAACCTGGTTTTAAAAAAATTTATCTGGGAACAGCCTGCAAAATGGTATGAATACCAAAACGGCTGATAGAGCTGATGCCTGACCAAAATTGAGTGTCAAAATAATCCCCGGGATAATTATCAAGCATATAAAAATCCCTCTCACTCAGGCCGCGCAGACGCAAGGGAGAGTTATAATAAGAATATCCGCTGCTTGGCACGTAGTAGCTCCGCTCATATTCCTCATAATAAGAAACACAAGCGGAAAGAGAAAAAAACACCAAACACAAAAGCAAATTGCGCCACATATCAAGTCCCTTCGCAATAATGTCTTATCATAGCACAACATCACCTTTCCTGTCGATGATTATTTAAAAAAGAAATAACCTCCTCAAAACGGAAATATTCTTAGTAATTGGCCTCTCTATACAACACAAAGCCGATACTATATCTTCAATATTTTTTTACTATTACGAAGATATAAATAATTTGAGGCCTTCATGAAAAACAATGATTTAATATTAGAAAGCATTAGAGAACGAGACATAGATTTACTTTTAATTGAAGAATTGAATGTAAATCGTGATTTTTGTAGCTTTTTTGTTCAAAATATATTTGAAGATTCTAGTAATATTATAGAAGCTAAAGCTTTGCATTCGGTTGTTAATCCTCAGTTTGGAGAAACGGATATTTTGTTTTTCTATAAAACAGATAAATCCTCTAATGCTATTTTGATAGAAAATAAAATAGATGCCAATGCTCAGCCAGAGCAAGCGGAGAGATATAAAATCAGAGCAACCTCTATTCAAAAAGAATATCATTGTGATACACAAACATGTATTGTCGCTCCACATAATTACCTTATAAACAATAGCGAAGCTCAAAAATATCAAAATCAGATTTCTTATGAAACAATAAGA
>CALXVX010000026.1 GCA_944392215.1 uncultured Alphaproteobacteria bacterium
AAAAAATCTTTGCATCTTTAATATTTATTTAGATTTGAGCTGGTATAATCCAGCTAAAGTTTAAACTTATATTTCTGGGATGTGAACTATGCTGCAGTATATTTTTAATGTTTTATCTGCGCCTGATTATCTTAATACAATCTATACACGCAGTTTTATGGCTTTTTTTGTCGCGCTGATTTTGGCGCTCTCTTTTGGTGATAGGCTGATTAAAATTTTGCATGCTCATCAGAAAAAAGGGCAGCCCATTCGTGAGGATGGGCCAAAAACTCATTTGCAGACCAAAAAGGGTACTCCAACCATGGGTGGAATACTCATTTTGGGAGCTGCTATTGTCGCTATCCTTTTGTGCGCTGATTTAACTAATCCGCTCGTTTGGGTTGCTATGCTTGTTTTGCTTGTTTATGGTTTTGTCGGTGCTGTCGATGATTATACTAAGGTGACAAAGCAAACCGCAAATGCCATGACGGCCAAAATGAAGTTGCTCTTGCAGTTTTCTACGGCTTTGTTTGCTGTTTTAGTTATCTCCTATCTGATGCCTGCAGAAACTCGTTTTGTTTTGACATTTCCTTATCTTGTTAATGTTTCCATTGATTTGTTCTGGTTTTATGTACCGTTTGCCATGGTGGTTATTGCCGGAGCCTCAAATGCTGTCAACTTGAGTGATGGTTTGGATGGCTTGGCCGCAGGTTTGATGATTATTGCATTGCCTGTGTTTATGGCAATCGCTTATATTTGCGGATCAGAAATAGTCAATGATTTTTATCTGATGCCTGTTCCTTATGGTGCGGAAGTTACTGTGACTTGTGCCGCTGTTATTGGTGCTTGTTTGGGCTTTTTGTGGTTTAATGCCGCTCCGGCTAAGGTCTTCATGGGCGATACCGGTTCTCTTGCCTTGGGTGCTTATCTCGGGACTATTGCCGTGATGCTCAAACAAGAAATCTTGCTTGCTATTGTCGGTTTTGTTTTTGTGGCTGAAGCCTTATCGGTTATGATTCAAGTCTATTGGTTTAGGCACACGGGCGGAAAAAGATTTTTCAAAATGGCGCCGATACACCATCATTTTGAGCAATGCGGTTGGCCCGAAACAAGAGTGGTTGTCCGTTTTTGGATTATTGGTGTTATTTTGGCCGTGATTGGCTCAATGGCTATTCTCTCAAAGTAAGGCAGGAGAAGAAAAGTGATTGCTTTTTCCCGAAACAGCAAAAGCCTTATTGCCAACTGGTGGTGGACGGTTGATAAGGCCCTTTTGATTATGATTGGGCTTATCATCATTATCGGGGCTTTCTTGAATTTTTCGGCTTCTCCGGCGGTGGCTAATCGTATCGGAGTGGGGAGTTTTCACTTTATCAAGCGTCAGTTTTTCTTTTTGCCGTTGGCGGTTGGTATTATGTTGCTTTTATCAATGCAGAGCCTTAAAACCATTCGGAGAACAGCGGTTATCGGTTATGTCTTGACGGTGGTTTTGATGATTTTGGCATTGTGGGGGCCGGAAGTTAAGGGGGCTCATCGCTGGATTGCTCTTGGCTCCTTTTCTTTGCAACCTTCTGAATTTGTAAAGCCGACATTTGTGGTGGTGGCAGCGTGGCTGTTTGAGGGGCAAAAGCGTTATAGGGATTTTCCCGGTGATATCCTCTCCATTGTTTTGTTTGCTTTTACTTTGTTTTTGCTTTTATTGCAACCTGATGTGGGAATGTCAGTGGTGGTCACTTTGGTGTGGGCTTTCCAGTTCTTTCTTTCCGGGCTTTCGCTTTGGATTGTGGGCGGAATGGCTTTGGCCGGGGTTTTGGCTTTGGGTGGGGCATATTTGGTGTTTCCCCATGTTCAGGCGCGTTTTCAACAATTTTTGGCCTCCGAAAATAATCTGAGCTATCAGGTCAAAAAAGCAATGGAAGCTTTTGAAAACGGTAATGTTTTTGGCGTTGGGCCCGGAGAAGGCGTGGTCAAGATGCATATTCCCGATGCACATACGGACTTTATTTTTGCCGTGGCGGCCGAGGAATATGGAATGCTTTTGTGTCTCCTGATTATCGGTTTATATGCCGCTATTGTTATTCGAACACTGATGATTTCCTGTAAGGATAATAACTTATTTATTATTTTGGCAGCTTCGGGGTTGGCGGCCAGTTTTGGCTTGCAAAGCATTATTAACATGGCCTCAACTTTGCACCTCATGCCTACCAAAGGTATGACACTTCCATTTATTTCTTATGGAGGTTCTTCGCTCTTGGGAATTGCCCTAGGCATGGGAATGCTGCTTGCCATTACTCGCAAAAATGTTCATGCGGAGGAAAAAGATGAAACCTACTAAGGATGCAAAAAAGCCTTTGATTGTTCTTACTGCCGGCGGAACCGGCGGCCATGTATATCCGGCGGAGGCCTTGGCTGAGGAGTTAGAAGCAAGGGGGTATCGCCTTATGCTGATTACTGATGGCCGCGGCAAAGATAACTATAAGGGAAAGCTTGGGCAAATGCCTAATGTGGCAGTGCTTTCCGGCGGTGTGGTCGGAAAATCAAAATTGTTTAAGATACAAAGTCTTATCAAAACTGCAATTGGTATTGTGCAGGCGGCTTGGGTATTGTGGCGTGAAAAGCCCCTTTGCGTGGTCGGATTTGGGGGATATGCGTCCTTTCCTGCATCTATGGCTGCAATTTTATCGGGTACGGATTTGATTATTCATGAACAAAACTCGGTGATGAGCCGAACGAATCGTTTTTTGGCCAAATATGCAGAGTTGGTCGGGCAGAGTTTTAAAAGGGTCAAATATGCTCCCGCTCAAGAACGCTGTATTTTATGCGGTATGCCGGTTAGAGCATCTATTGTTGAGGCGGCCTCAAAGCCTTATCCGAAATTATCTGCAAGCGACACAATGCAGATTTTGGTTTTGGGCGGAAGCCAAGGAGCCAAAATCTTGGGTGAGATGGTTCCGGCAGCCGTGCAAAAAATGGATAAAAACTTAACTAAACGCTTGAAGATTTTTCAACAATGCCGCAAAGGTGAAGAAAATGATATCGCCCGCGCCTATGAGGGCAGCGGTGTTGAGTTGGTGGTTAGGCATTTTTTTGAGAATATGGGAGAGTTGTATCGAAATTCTCATTTGGTGATTTCCAGGGCCGGGGCTTCCTCTGTTTCTGAAATTGCCGTTGTCGGGGTGCCCTCTATTTTGGTGCCGTTGCCGACTGCCGCAGATGACCATCAGACATCTAATGCGGCCGAAATTGTTGAAGCTGGTGCCGGAATTGTTATTCCGCAAAGGGAGTTGACCCCGGAGAAACTCAAAAAAATTATTGAGGAGTGGGCTTTAGATTATCCGAAGCTAAAACATATGTCGGAATGTGCGCAAAAGGCCGGAATTAAAGATGCCGCCAGAAGGCTGGCTGATGGAATTGAAAAAACGGTCATCAGACGTTAACAGGAGGTGAGTGATGCTTGGATTTGGCAAAAAAAAGAATGATTTGGTGAAGCTGTTGCCGGAGGTGAGGGGAAAATACCTTTGCGATGTGCCAATGTCTAAGCATACTTGGTTTGCCGTCGGTGGCCCGGCCGAGATTATGTTTTTGCCTTTTGATAATGATGATTTGAGCTGGTTTTTGCGTGCTAAGCCTTATAATCTGCCTATCTGCGTTATTGGTGGCGGGTCTAATTTGCTGGTGCGGGACGGCGGAATTCCCGGTGTGGTCATTAAATTGGACAGCGCATTTTATAAAAGTTGGACCAAAGGTGAGGGGGAAATCACCTGCGGGGCCGGAATGCGTAATGCCGATTTGAAGAAAATTATGTTGGAAAATAAATTGGGGGGACTTGAATTTTTGGTTTCTATTCCGGGGCATTTGGGCGGGGCGGTTAAAACCAACGCCGGTTGCTTTGGCAAAGAACTCAAAGATGTGTTGGTGAAAGCAACCATTGTCAATGGGGATGGAGAAATCCGCGAGGTTCCGGCTAAGGATTTGTCTTTATCTTATCGCAGCAGCGTTTTTCCCGATGACTGGATTATTACCTCTTTGACATTGAAAGTGGAGCCTAAAGATCCGGAAGAAACGCTCAAGATTATGAATGAGCAAAAGAATTATCGTATCAAAAATCAGCCGCATAATGTCAAAACCGCAGGCTCAACTTTTAAGAACCCGGAAGGACTGCGTGCTTGGGAACTTATCAAAAAAGCAGGTTGTGCCGATTTGCATATCAACGGGGCGAAAGTATCTGAAAAACACTGCAATTTTTTGGTCAATGCCGGCGGAGCTACCGCCCATGATATTGAAACTTTGGGCGAAACAATTGTGCAAAAGGTAAAAGAGACAACTTCCATAACCTTGGAATGGGAAGTTAAACGAATGGGAATCCATAAATAAAAATGGAACAAGAGGCTGAAACAAAAACATCAACTCCGGTTGAAAATGTCCTTAAACCTCAGCGAGAATGGCCGCTCAGGTTGGTGGGGACTTTGTTTGTTTTGGCATTTATTTTTTTGTTGGCGGCATTGATCCTAACCTTAAAAAATGATTTGGTCGGCAAGCGTCTGCAAGAACTGCAAGAGGAGTTATACGCTTTTGGCGGTGAGCAGGGAATGGTGCTTGAAGATATTGTTGTCACGGGAAGAGAACGTACCACAAAAGAGGAATTAAATCAGGCTCTGGGGCTCAAACGCGGTGATAATATGCTCAAAATCAATGTCTACGATATTAAGGAAAAGGTGGAGCAACTTCCCTGGGTTAAGCAAGCATTTGTGCGCCGTAGTTTACTGCCAAATGTTTTGCATATTGATATTGAAGAACGCCAAGTTAAGGCTATTTGGCAGATTAATGAAAAATTTTATCCTCTTGATGAAGATGGAAAAATTATTGAGGCTGATTATCAGATTACCGAGCCTATTTTGTTGATTGTTGGTGCCGGAGCTCCCGAAAATTTTAAAAATTTGCTAGATGCCTTAAAAGACGGTGACAAAAATTATATTGAAAGAGTGAAGGTGGCTAATTTTATCTCGGGACGGCGCTGGAACCTGATTTTGGATGATATCCGCACCGGTATTACGGTAAAACTGCCAGAGGATGATATTGCCAAGGCCTGGAAAAAATTGGTGAAATTAGATGAAACAAAAGGCATTTTTAAACGTAAATTAACTATCATCGATTTAAGATTACCAAATAAGGTTGTGGTGAAATTGCGTAAGGGGTCAGAGGATGAACCCGAAAAGCTTAAAAACACCAAAGAACATAAGCTATAAAAAAGGACAATTCATGGTGTCACATTCGTTTAACAGGCCGACAACAATTGCTGCTTTGGATATCGGATCTTCCAAGGTTTGTTGTGTTATTGCCAAGATGAGCCGTGATAAACGAATTAATATTGCCGGCTATGGGTATAATGCCTCTAAGGGAATTAAAAACGGCGTAATTACAGATATTAATCAGGCGACGCTCTCTGTTTGTAACGCAGTTGAGACGGCGGAACAAATGGCAAATGAGAGAATCGACCGCGTTATCGTTAATATCTCCGGTGACAAAATTAAAAGCGTGATTAAGGATTCAACCATCACTCTCAATAAGAATCGTCCGGTTAGTGAAGGGGATTTGGTAAAAGTCATTGACAAAGGAATCCACAAGATCAATGTGGAGGGGTGTGAACTTATTCACTGCTTGCCGACAAATTATCGTCTTGATGGCGGAGAAGATATCAAAGATCCGCGCAATATCTTTGGTGAGACTTTGTCTGTTGATATTTTACTTGGGTTGGTTCCTGATATTATGTTTCGTAATGTCTCTACCGTTATTGAAAATGCTCACCTTGAGATTGCGGGGAAGACTTTCTCTTCTTACGCATCTGGTCTTGCGTGTTTGGTGGACGATGAGCGTGAGCTTGGGGCTACCGTTGTCGATATGGGGGGCGGCACGACTTCTATTGCAAGTTTTCGTCATGGGTATCCGGTTTATTTTGCATCGTTGCCGGTGGGCGGAAATAATGTAACCAATGATATCGCCTATGGCCTTACGACTTCTTTTTCTCATGCCGAAAGGTTGAAGACTTTGCATGGTTGTGCTTTCTTGAGCTCTCAGGACAGTGAAGAAACTATCAATGTTTATCCGGTTGGGGAGGAAGATGACAGCTGTATTAAGCAAATTCCGAGAGCAGAGCTTATCAGTATCATCACGCCAAGAATCGAAGAAACATTCGAGATGGTTAATCGTAAACTTGCAGAGGCCGGCTTAAGAGATGTCTCAAGCCACAGGGTGGTTTTGACCGGAGGGGCTTCTCAGTTGGCGGGCGTGCGCGAAATCGCATCAATGGTTTTGGATAAACAGGTGCGTTTGGGGCGGCCTAAAAATATCTTGAATTTGCCGGATATTCTTTATGGGCCGTCTTTTTCAACTTGTGTCGGAATGCTGCTTTTTGCTCTTAATTATACCGAGCGTAAGCCCGGAAAAATTATCAATAAGCCGGTGCGTTCTAACGGCGGCGGAATTTCTAAAATATTTTCGTGGTTGAAACAGAATTTTTGATAAAAATTTTATCTTGGTAACCAAACCTTAATGTATTGCGGGTTATTCTGAACTAAATTGAATTTTTTAGGATTTTGGGAGTAAGAATTACCATGTCAATCAAGTTAGCTGTTCCAGAGAAAACCGTTATGCAATTAAAGCCTCGTATCTCCGTTATCGGAGTGGGAGGCGGCGGCGGTAATGCCGTTAATAATATGATTGCACAAAATCTGGAAGGGATTGATTTTATTGTTGCCAATACAGATGCTCAGGCTTTGGAAAACTCTAAGGCCAGTCGCAAAATCCAACTCGGGTTGGAAACAACCAAAGGGCTCGGTGCCGGTGCCAGACCAGAGGTCGGCAGACTTGCAGCTGAGGAGGCAAGAGAGGAAATCGAGCGTGAATTAGATGGGGCCAATATGGTCTTTATTACCGCCGGTATGGGCGGCGGAACCGGATCAGGCGCTGCTCCGGTAGTGGCAAAAATTGCCAAAGATAAGGGAATTCTGACTGTCGGCGTGGTTACCAAGCCTTTTCAGTTCGAGGGCAAAAAACGTTATGAAACTGCTGAAAAAGCTTTGGTCGATTTTACCAAAGAAGTTGACAGCATCATCGTTATTCCCAACCAGAATCTTTTTAGAATCGCCGATAAAAATACAACTTTGGTCGATGCTTTTGTGATGGCCGATAATGTCTTGTATGCCGGCGTGCGCTCTATTACCGATTTGATGATGATGCCGGGGCTTATCAACCTTGATTTTGCCGATATTAAGGCGATTATGGAAGACAAGGGTAAGGCTATTATGGGAACCGGTGAGGCAGAAGGCGAAGACAGAGCCATCAAAGCTGCCGAACAGGCTTTGGCAAACCCCTTGCTTGATGATTGTTCTATGCACGGAGCCAAGGGTGTCTTGATTAACATTACCGGTGGGTCTGATATTACCTTGTTTGAAATTGATGAAGCTGCCAGCCGTATTAAAGAAGAAGTTGATGAAGATGCAAATATCATTTTCGGCTCCAGTTTTGATGATACTTTGGGTGGAAAAATTCGCGTTTCCATCGTGGCTACGGGAATCGAGGGAGATGGCATCAAAAGAAGCCAAATTCCTCAGCCAAAGCCCAAACCTATAGATGAAAGCTTTGTGAAGGTTGAGGCTGAACCTTCTGCCCCAAGAGAAGTCGTTGAAGCTAATCTTGAGGTTTTTTCCGCTGTCAAACCGGTTGAAAGTGTTGATGTGGAAGAGGTTATTAATACCGCTACGGTTACCCCCCTGGCTACAGCCGAGCCGGAGGATGATGTTGTGAGCGTGGCTGCCAATGAAGAACAGACGGTGAAATTTAATGACTTTGACTCTCTGGATAAATCCAGTGTGCTTGAAGACATGCCGAATGCTTCTTCTCTCTTTAAGGCTATTATTAATAAACCTGACGATATGAGCGAGGCTTCCCAAATGGAAAGCGCTCTGTCCTCAAATGAAAATTCTTTTAGACCTAGAAGCTCTTTGAAAGTTACTGAAGAAGAGCCTGAATTATTCCCGGAACATTCTCCTGTCGCTCCCAAGGTTGCAAGAGCCGAGGAGGCAGAGGAATTGATCGTTACACGCGATGAAGAAGAGGAACACCATATTCCCACTTTTATTGAGCGGGTGACCGGTTTTTCCATTGCTAAACGTAATCGCAAAAAACAAAAAGAAAATGAACGTGTTCAAGAACCTGTATCTCCCTCATTTTCTGACAATGATTTTGATGCGGAAGACAGATTAAATCTTGAAATACCTTCTTTCTTGAGAAGACGTTAGTCCTTTCTATTATTGAGTTATAAACCAGCAAAAAAATTCCCGATTTAAAATCGGGAATTTTTGTATGGTTAAAAAGAAAAAAGATCGCCTTGTTTGGGCTCGCTGTTTAGAACCGCTAGGGCTTCTTTGACTATAGGAATACTGATGGCTCGTTTTCTTTCCAAAGATATATTGTCGACCTCTGCAACCAGCTTGCGGGCAAATTCAAAAGAGCGCGACATATTGGCCAGCATATAGTTGATAATCTCCGGTGAAGGCATTATTTGCCTGTCTACAAAAAGTTTTATCAGTAACGCCGACAAAAGGTCATCATCGGGCTCTTTAATTTCTACTGTCGGAACAATATTCATTCGGGAGCGTAAATCCGGCAATTTGAAATTTAGGCGGGCAGGAGCTTTTTCTGAGGTGAACAAAATGTTGCCGCCTTCATCACGATACATGTTGTATAGGTGGAATAAGGCTTCTTCATCTTTTAGCTCTTCTAAGTTTTCAACAACCAAACAATGATTGTATTCAAAAAGTTCGCGGCCTTTCTCAAGGCTTAATTGTTTTGCTCTGATAAACGGAATCTTGTAGGGAAAATGGGTGAGGTTGGAAACCTGATTGGCAAAGACGTTTGCCAAGTGGGTTTTGCCGCAGCCCACAGGCCCATAAATGCACAGAGCAAAATATGGCCAATTCGGCCATTGCTCGACAGCGTTGACAGCTTCTTGGTTGCACGGGGAGATTAAAAAATCTTCTCTGCCTAAACTTGGTCGGTGTGGAAATTCCAGTGCCAACTGTTTTATGTTTAATTCTTCTTTTGACATCTCAGTGCCTATTTAAAACATCAAAAACTTTTGCTGTCAAGTCACCTAAACTATAGGGTTTTGTGATAAAATCAAAATCATCAAAATTATCAAGCTCTTGGCGAACAATTTCCTCCGAATAACCGGAGGCTAAAATAACTTTGATGTGGGGAATTTTCTCTTTGATGGCTTTGGTCAGCTCTGCTCCGCTCATGCCCGGCATAACCATATCGGTTAACAGGAGATCAAACTTGTCGTCTTTTTCTATAAATTCCAATGCATTTTCTGCCGAGCTGCACCCTACAACCTCGTAGCCTTTTTTCTCCAGTGCCCTGATGCCAAAGGTGCGGACGGAATCCTCATCTTCAACAAACAAAATTCGTGCCGTCTTGGCCGGGGCTGTGTGGGTGCGATCAATGGTGTTTGAAACATTAAGACCGACAATGATTTTTTGATTTATATTCAGCGGTGGTGCTATTTTCTCTTGCACTCTTAGTATTGGCGTCCCGTCTTGGCCGGTTATGATTTCTTTGTTGTTTTGTTCGGCCTCCGGTTCTTGTCCGTTTTCAAAACGCGGTAGGTATATTGAAAAGACAGTACCCTTGCCGACAGCACTGTTAACTTTTATAAAACCTTCGGTTTGGCGGACAATACCATAAACCATTGCCAGCCCTAGTCCGGTACCGGAGCCAACCACATTTTCTTTGGTTGAGAAAAATGGGTCAAAAATTCGGCTCATGTTCTCCGGCGGGATACCGCAGCCGCTGTCTTTTACGTCTATAACCACAAATTCTCCCGGAGCCACAACATCATCTCCAAACTGGTAGGGTTCACTCAAGGCTTCCGTTCTGGTCGAAATTATTAATGTTCCGTTGCCGTTCATGGCATCTTTGGCATTCACTGCCAGATTGATGATAACTTGTGAAAATTGTACCGGATCTACTTTGATATAGCCGAGGTCTGAACCATGGTTGAATTTTAGGCTGATTTGTTCTCCTAATATCCTTTTTAACATATGGCTGAGTTCAGCAAAGTTGTCGGTGACGTCGATTAATTTCGGCTGCAAGGGCTGTTTGCGTGAAAACGCCAATAATTGTCGTACCAGGCCGGCCGCACGATTGGCATTTTGTTTTATCTGAATTAAATCTGCAAAAGACGGATCTCCGACGCCGTGGCGCTGTAATAACAAATCCGTGAAGCCTATCATTGCGGTTAGGAGGTTGTTGAAGTCATGCGCCACACCACCGGCTAATTGTCCGACTGCCTGCATCTTTTGGGCTTGGGCAAATTGAAGCTCTAATGATTTTTGACGAGTGGCGTCTATCAGGTAAATAACAAAGCCGTCGTTGGAGCTGTTGGCTGCCGCATGAAGGTGTTTCATGGCGCTGATATAAAGCGAGGCAACCGAATCTTTGTGGTCTTCGTTTAGGTGAATATCAAGATTTAAGGCATCTTTGCGGTGGTGCCGAATATCATCAAGACTGCGGTTTAAATTCGGGATTTCATCGTTGCGAATAAAGGCTGATAGCGGGTGTTCCAAAAGTTCTGAAGATGTGTGGTTAAAGAGGCTGAAAGCGGCCTCATTGCCTTCGGTTATTTTGCCTTCGGGATTGAGAAATAAAATGCCGACCGGAGCATGGTTGAACAACCAGCTGATTTGATCTGATGCATGGGCGATTTTAGTTTTGAGGTCCGCAGCCGTGGGTAATTGATTGATGACCACACCGCGCATCTTTATCTTTTCGTCTTCACGGTAGCTTGTTTGCAAAACATATGCCTCATTTACCTCTCCGGAGGAAAGCGCAAAAAACACATTGCCTTGCCAATATTCTTTGCGGCTGGGGAGCTGAGAGTTGGTTGCTAAAAAGTCGCTTAAATTTTTGCCGCTCAGCTCAGCTATGGGCGTATTAAGAAACTCGGCCAGGTGGTGGTTGGCGTATTCTATCTTATAATCCTTGTCCACCGTGTAAAGACCAACCGGAAGATAGTCAAGAAAATCATGCAGAGAGTTGCATTCCTCTTTGAAGATGTGTTCCATATTCTTTTCCGCCGTTATATTGGTGAGGCGCCAATAAAAGTAGGTTTCTTTTTTTATTCTTTTGATTGAAAAGGCTCCATCAAAAATTTGTGGCTTCTTCAGATACATCGGACGTATTGATATTTCGTACCATTCAAGTTCGTTGAAAATTCGCTCGCTTGAGGCATGAAGATTGAGCGACAAAACGACCTTTTCCGTTCCCAGGTTTTGCTTTGCCGTGTGTAGGCGGTAGAAAGCTGCCTTATTTGAGGGGCCTTCAGCCAGATAACGCTCCAAAAAGGTCAGGACTGTATCGGTTTTTAGTAAATCTTTGGCCGGATCATTCTGGATGATGGTTTCTCCTGCCGGGTTTTCAATCCTTCTGATTTCAAAATCGTTGCGGATGATCTCGTTGGCAAAGCCTCCGTAGCTGATGGCTGCTTCTCCGGCATCTAAAGTCTTGATTGTTGCTATCAGGCAATAACTGGTGAGCAGGGTGGTTATGCCAATCAAATACAGATGATATTCCGGATACAAGAAAAACAGGATGATTGCCGTGGTTAAAAATACCAGAGCAAAAGCGAGTTTTATCAGGCAGGATTGTAGTTGTTTATCCGGCCGGTTGTTGATTTTTGAGCTGCATAACATATCCTATTACCTCGGCTACGGCTTTGAAGTGTTCTTCGGGTATCATTTGATCTATCTCGGTAGAGGCAAACAGTGCACGCGCAAGCGGTGGGTTTTCCACTATCGGAATCTCATGTTCTTCGGCGATGGCTTTAATGCGTAAAGCCATATTATCTAATCCCTTGGCGGTGACAACAGGGGCGTCCATCTTTTCCATCTTATATTCCAATGCTACGGCATAATGCGTCGGGTTGACAATGACAACATCTGAACGCGGAACAGCCTCCATCATGCGGTGGCGTGCCCGTTCGTTGCGGATTTGTCTTATCCTTGATTTGACCAACGGATCTCCTTCCATTTGTTTGTATTCGTCTTTAACCTCTTGTTTGGTCATCCGCAATTTTTTTAAGTGGGTGTAGCGTTGGTATAGGTAGTCGGCTACCGCTATCACCAAAACAGCTATCACTACCGTAAACAGCAGCAAAACTACAACTTTGTGAATAAACTGCAAAATAGAAATCGTCTCCATGGATGGCAAGAGATTGACTTTTTCCAAATATGGTCTGACAACTAATATGGCGATAAACGTAATAACCGTTATTTTTATAATGCCTTTTAAGCTTTCAACAATTTTTTTCATGTTGATGAAGTTTGGTAAGGCGGCAAAAATATTGAGCTTATCCCATTTGGGCTCTAATTTTTTTGGCGCATAGATAAAGCCTGTTTGCGCAATACTGGCAAAAATGCCCAAAACCATGAAAATTACAAACGGCAGGCCCAGTACTTTGAATAATCCGAGCACGCTTCTTTTTAACAATTGCTCAAAAATTCCAGGCGTTATCTCTATTTGTCCGGCATTCTCTATAAATAAAATACTGGTCTGGTAGTACCATTTTAGCATTAGGGGGATTAGTAGCCATACCACAAACAACATACCTGTCAGCATAATAAAGCTTTTGGCATCTTGTGAGATGGCAACGTCACCTTCTTCTTTGGCCTTGGTGATCTTGCGTTCCGAGGGTTCTTCCGTTTTGGAGGCTTCGTCTTCTTCTTCGGGGGCTACCATGTCCTATCTCCTAGTGCAGAAACTGGTTGAGCCCCTCATCATAATACCCGGTAAACCAAAGTATCATCATCGGGGTGGTGATGAACAAAAGCCCAATACCCAAATAAATTTGCAAGGGCAATGATAAAAAGAAGATGTTGAGCTGCGGCATTAGTCTTGAGACCAAACCCATGCCGGTGTAAAAAACAATGGTGAAGGCTATAAACGGAGAGCCTAGCTTGAAGCCCATGATAAACGTATCATTGAGCCTGGTCGTTAGGTCTTTGGCAAAGTCTCCCCAGGGCAAATCCCGGCCAACAGGGAAAATGTAATAGCTGTCTACAACCGCAGAAATCATCAAATGATGAATGTCGCTAATGAATATAACGGTTAGGGCAATGATACTTAAGAATGATTCAACCACTACACTTTGAGTTTGAAAGGTGGGGTCAAAAATTTGGGCATTGCTAAAGCCAATTGCTTGTCCCGCAAGAGAACCTGCTAAAGAAAGGGCCGCATATAAAAACTGCATAACCACGCCTAAAAAGACACCAATCGTTATTTCTTCCAAGACATAAGTGATAAATGTCAGAATGTCTGTTGGTTGGGGCGGAAGGTGCGGCACAACCGTCGGCATCAAGATTAAACTCAACGCCAGGGCAATGGATAAACGTACGTTCATGTTTACATAAGAACTCATAAAACCCGGCATCAACATTAAAGCAGAGCCGAGCCGCAAAAAGACCATCAAAAAATGGTACATATTGAGGTTTAGGAGTTCAATCATTTTTTAGCCACCCTCAATAATCCTATCAAAAAGGCCTTCGGTTAAGGTTCTCATTTGGCTTAGCATGAAAGGAAAAAGCAAAATCAGAGCCACAAAAACACTGATAATCTTGGGAACAAAGGCCAAGGTCATCTCTTGTATCTGAGTTAGAGCTTGGAAGATACCGATAATCAGCCCCACAAACAAGGCCACCAATAAAACCGGGGTCACAACTTTCAAAAGAGTGAATATGGCGTCTCTGGAAATGTCTAAAACTTCTACTTCTGTCATGGCGTTTACTCAAGAGGGGTCAAGTGTTCAAAATACAAATGATTTTCAATGCCGGTGAAAAAGACACCGTCATAGCCGGAGGCAACAATGTCTCTGAAATGGCGTGAGAGAATCT
The DNA here is from genome assembly GCA_944392215.1 of uncultured Alphaproteobacteria bacterium. Taxonomy (GTDB): domain Bacteria; phylum Pseudomonadota; class Alphaproteobacteria; order RF32; family CAG-239; genus CAZU01. The sequence continues at coordinate 13,923 of CALXVX010000026.1, forward strand.
TCTTCCAACCTTCAGACCAGTAGCGTGTGATGAAACCATCTTTATTTACAAAAGATTTTCTCACAATCCAGGAGGGATTGCCGATGGTCCAGTCTTCTTGCCAAAAATAATCTTTGGGAGAGGCTTCTGAAACGTTGAGCTCAGCTAAAACAAGCCTTTTACCACCGTTTTTCTTGAAACTCATGCGACGAACATCTTCAGGGCTGAATGGCTGCTTGTTTTGAAAAAGCGGTTTGATGACTACAATGTCGTAATTATTGTTTACAATTGCGGCAATCATATCTTCTTTGGATGAATATTGGCTGTCATCTAAAATAAAGGTTATATTTTTAGCCTGTTTTATTTGTTCTATATTGCGCGCGGAATCATTGATCAGCGGCTGATTGGCAGGATTTTGAAACGCAGTTTCTCTGTCTGTAAAGGTGTAGACCGCTTTTTGATCTAAAAGTGAGCGCAAAATTGCCTTATCTAAAGCTTTTTCATCTTGGCAGTGTTCTATGCTGATGTGGCCAAGGCCATGATTGATGGTAACATCTTCTTCTTTGCCATTGCCGCAATAATAGTTATTTAAGGCCACCGCATTTACAGCGTTAAGGTATTTGTATGCCGGTGTATCTATTGTCGGTTCTTGGTTGCCTAAATCTTTTGCAAATAAAAATGCCGGATCATAGGCCCCTTCTTTTTGTTCTCTGACCCGATTATAGCCTTCTAACTCATGCTCCCAACGGCTTTTGTACAACAACTCTTGGCCTTCATGGGCCAAAATTTGAAAATTTGGGTTGTGCTTGCGGGCATAATCAATCAACATCAGCAGATTGTTTCTCATCTCCGCACGATAGTTGGTGATGGAATCCGGCAGATAGTCCATTTGTAAGATTTTTTCTTCCGGCAGGTAGGGGTTGACTTGGTCAAAGCCATACAGCCCATTGCCGGCTCCAACGCTCGGAGCCAGCAAGGCTGCGCATAGGGTAACGCTAATCAGTATGTTTCTAGGTAACAACATCTGCTTGGTGTTTTCCTGTCCTTTCGGGAATTTCAGAAATGCTCATGGCAATCTTAAATATCTCGGTTAACATCTTTAGGGGATCGTTTTTCAAGTCATCTTTGCTGTAGCGCTCAAGATAAACTCTGATGGTGGCACCCGAAGACCCGGTGCCAGATAGGCGATATACAATTCTTGAACCGTCTGTGAAACGCACAATCAAGCCATTCTTGGTGGAGCTGTGATCTACCGGATCATTGTAGATAAAAGCTCCAGCCTTAGAGACCTTAAAGCCTTCAATAGTTTGGCCGGCGAGGCTGGGTAACTTGGCCTCTAAATCTGCCATCATCTTGTCGGCAACCTCAGTATCTACACCTTCAAAGTCAAAACGGACATAGTAACTACGGCCGTATTTTTGCCAAAACTCGGTGGTGATTTCTTCTACTGATTTCCCTGTTGCGGCAATGATGTTGAGCCAGAATAATACCGCCCAAATACCGTCTTTTTCTCTGATGTGGGAAGAGCCCGTTCCGAAGCTCTCTTCACCGCAGAAAGTGATGCGTTTGGAATCCATCAGGTTTACAAAATATTTCCACCCGGTCGGAACCTCATAGTAGCCGATATTGTGAGCTTTGGCCACTTTCTCTACGGCAGTGGAAGTTGCAGCAGATTTAGCCACACCGTAAATTCCGTTTTTGTATGCCGGTATAAGGTCAAAATGGTCTGTCAAAATTGCCAGGCTGTCGCTTGGGGTTACAAAGAATTTCTTGCCCAAAATCATGTTGCGGTCGCCGTCGCCGTCATTGGCAGCACCAAAGTCTGCTGCCTTATCTGAGAACATAAAGTTTACCAGTTCTTTGGCATAGACCATGTTGGGGTCCGGATGCAGGCCGCCAAAATCTGGTAAAGGCTTGTAGTTGACGACAGAGCCTTTAGGGGCGCCTAAAATTTCCTCAAAAATTTTAAGGGCGTAAGGACCTGTTACGGCATTCATGGCATCAAAACGCATGGTGAAGCCCTTAGCAAACAATGCTTTTATGGCGGCAAAGTCAAAGATGCCTTCCATCATTTCAACGTAGTCCTTAACAGGATCTATTACGTCAATCTCCATGCCGCAAACTTCTTGGCGACCAAGTTTGGAGAGGTCAATGTCGGCCACATCACAAATTTTGTATTCTTTAATTTTTAAGGTTTCTTGGTAAATTCTATCGCTGATAGAACTTGGAATTTGTCCGCCGGTGTGGTTGGAGTATTTAATTCCAAAGTCGCCGTTGATACCGCCAGGGTTGTGCGAGGCTGAAAGGATAAAGCCGCCGTCAGCTTTGTTCTTTAAGATAATGTTGGAGCCGGCCGGAGTTGACATAAAACCGTTTTGCCCCACAATCAGGCGTGAAACACCGTTGGCTGCTGCCATCTTTATAATTTTTTGGATGGCGACATCATTATAGTAGCGTCCGTCTCCGCCAACAACAAAAGTCTTATCTTTTAAGTTTCCAATTACGTTAAAGATACTTTGCATAAAATTTTCTACGTAGTTGGGTTGAATAACAACTTTTGATTTGCGGCGCAAACCCGCTGTTCCCATCTTTTGATCTGTGTAGGGGGTGGTTGTTATGGTCTTTATCATAATTGCTCCTTAATTTGTTTGTCTTACTATTGATGGAGCAATCTTAGCACCATAACCCATAAACACAAGAACAATTGTCAAGTTATGGGCAGATAAACTCTGCTAAATTTTTTATCTCTAATTTGGCCGCCAGGTGCGAAAGTGACATCTTGCGTTTTAGGGGTTCTGTTTGCATATCCAATACGGTTAAGCCATCCAAGAAAAGTTCACGATAGATAACACGGTCCTTTAGGCCTTCGCAGAATCTGAACCCATATAACTTGCCAAGCTTTTCAAGTGCCTCAAATACGAAGGCTTTGTTGCGGGAACGTAGAGAAGATGTCTTGTTGCCGCAAACAATCCAGTTGAGATAGGCTTTACCTTTGGTTGCCAAATGTTTTTTTGCTTCCCAGACAAATTCTGCATAGGGGCCGGGGCTTTGCAAGCTGCCGGTGGAAGAATCTATATTAGCAATGGCACTTAGGTCGACCAGACTATCGGTAATGGGTGTGATTAAGGTATCAGCATAGTCATGCGCCGCTTCAAAAAGGTAGTTCTTGTGACCGGGGGTATCCATAATGATGGCGTCTACCTTGGGAGAAATCTCTCGAATCGTATCATCCAGCTGTTTCAGTTCTTGAGAGATATCATTGTAGTTTGCCACCGGCTCAAAACGGTAGTGTAAGGGAATTGGTAAGACAATATGATTATCTTGGCAAAATTTACGACGGTTTTCTACATACTTAGAAAGAGAGCCTTGGCGGCCATCTAAATCTACGACGGCAACGCTGTATCTTTCCTGCATCAGCTTGATTGCCAAATGCATGGCAATCGTGGATTTGCCAGTGCCGCCCTTTTCATTGCCGATGACAATGATATGGGGAGCTGTTTCTTTAACCTCTGTCATTATTTCTTGTCAGCCATTGCAAATTGTTGGTTTTGAGTTACGGCAACAACTATACATGACTTATTTGACTTTTTCAATCGATTACACGTGTTATCCGCTTCATTTTTTTCCATACCGACTAACTTGGAGCGGTAAACAATGGCGGCACCCTTTTGAGCGGGTTCAATATCTATTTGAGCCTGGCGTGCGGCAGCGTAGTTTATTTGTTGGCGAATATGCAGGGCATAGTTGCGCGCTTTGGCGTAGTTTGAAAAAGCACCAACCTGAACACCCCATTTGTTTTCTTCTGCTTGTTCAGCGGTTCGTGTTTCTTCAACTGATGGCGAGTTTTCTACTTTGGAGGCATAGAGACTCGGAGTCTCTATATTGTCAGCTAAAGCCAATTTAGTGAGTCCTTTGTTCATCATGTTGGCAACTTTTGTGTCTCTTTCTTTAATCGTATTATGGCCCATGGTGACGGCAATTACCCGGTGTCCATCTCTTTCGGCCGAGGTGATGATATTGTAGCCTGCCGCATTGGTAAAACCGGTTTTCATGCCGTCGGCGCCGTCAAAAGTTTTGAGAATATGGTTGTGAGTGTAGATGGTCTTGCCTTTGTAGGTGAACTTTTTGGCGGAAAATAAGTCATAATATTGGGGAAAGTGATGATAAATTGCCGCTCCCAAAATTGCCATGTCCCGAGCGGTGGTCTTTTGCTGGCGGTTGGGCAGGCCTGAGGCATTTTTAAATGTCGTGTTCTTCATGCCTAATTCTTTGGCCACCTCCGTCATAGTTTTGGCAAAGTTTTCCTCACTGTAACCCAAACCTTCAGCCAAAACAGTGGCGCAATCATTGGCTGATTTTATAATCAAGGCCATAATGGCATCGCGGACTTTTATCTTTTCTCCCGCTCTTACGCCGAGTTTTGAGGGAGAACGGTTGGCCGCCGTGCGTGAAACCGGCAGCTCATCTTCCATCTTTATTAATCCTTTGTCTAGCGCGTTGAAAGTTATATATAAGGTCATCAATTTGGTCAGCGAGGCCGGATAACGTCTTTCGTCAGCGTTGCTGGCAGAGATAACGTCTCCGGTTTTGGCATCGATGATGATGGAAGAAACCGTGCGGCGGGCAGCATGGGCCGATTGTATGGTGCAAAAACAGAATAGTCCAGCCAAAGCCAGACGCGTAACGTATTGAAATACTTTCATTTTCTTAGCCATGATAACCTTATACTTTCAAACTATGCTCAAATTTCTTTGATTCTATGCCCAAAATGCAAATAAATTGTTAACATCTCTCACAAGAATTAAAAAGATATATGAAATTTTAGCTTGACTTTGGTCTTAAATATATGTAGAAACTTTTTGCATTGATGGCGGATTTAGCTCAGTTGGTTAGAGCGCTGGTTTGTGGTACCAGATGTCGTGAGTTCGAGTCTCATAATCCGCCCCATATGTTATAAGAAGCTAAATTTATCAGCTTATCAAACGGAGAACGCAAAGAAAACTGCAGTTCTCCGTTTATTAATTTCAAGTTCGAAAAAATCAAATTTATCAATTCCCTTTTCTCGTCAATGTTCGAACTCATAAAGAGATTATAGGCGTTTGATGCCAGTGAAACGATTGTGGACATTGCGATTGAGAACTTTTCATCAGCTTGGGTATGGTTTTTCATTTTATTCTCAAGTTCGAATTGTTCCGACTTCAAATCGGCACTCATTTCATTGAAATCTTCAGGTGAAATTTTTTCATCTAACAGTAAATCTCTTAACTTTTTTATCTTTAATTGGACTTTATCGTATCTTGCTCGAAGCATCGAGAGTTGTTGAGTGTGAAATTCATTTTCTGAATTAGCAACATTCTCAAGGTCTTTCTTGATATAATTAAAAGTTTCCCTTGGTACATAAAAGTTCTTTAAAACATTACAAATCTGTTCTAATGCCTTTTCTTCGTTAATTGCTTTATTTTGGCAATTTCCTTTGCGGTGTGAACAAAACAGGTAAGTATAAGATTTGCCGCTTGGTTTAATTTTCATATCAGATGATATGGTTGTACCACAGATACCACATTTAATTAAGCCTTTGAAGACGAAAGGTTTGGTTCCGCTTTTAAACTGTCTGTACTCCTCCATACTTCTTCCATGCAAAATATTTTGACATTTGTTAAATAGTTCCGGACTAATAAGTTTTGGGTGTATATGAGGGTATTTTTGCCCTTTTGACAGCATAATTCCGCAGTAAAAAGGATTATTTATGATTCTGTGGATTGTATTTGCGGTCATTGGCAGATTATTTCGTTTACTGGTTAACCCCCATTGATTAGCAAAATTTGATATTTCTTTCAGCGAATAGAGACCTTCACTATATTTTTCAAAGATTCGGGAGATTAAATAACCTCTTTCTTCATCTATCGTTATGTCGGCTTTTCCTTTTTCGTTGCGGGAATTTTTATAACCAATAGGAGCTTCTCCTGTGTATTCTCCATTTTTTATTTTAAAGTCAAAACTTCTTTTGACATTTTCAGATAATTGTAAAACATACGATTTTGCAGCCATTACTGAAAAATCCCACCGCATTATGTCGGATGATTTTGATTCTGTATTGATTATCATTCCTTCACGATAAAAATGAAGTTCAATAACTTTTTTATTAATGAGTTCTTGCAAAGCAATACTGTCTTTGAATGAACGTTGGACACGGTCAACAGCATCGGCAACGAGAGCAATTGTTTGTTTTTGCTTCTTGCAGAAATCCAACATTTGGTTAAAAGCTTTGCGAGAACCGATAACAGAACTTTCCACTATTGTAAAAGTGTTAATTACATTAAGTTCTTTTCGTCTGCAATATTCTTGCAAACGATTTATTTGGGCATCTAACGAATGTCCTTCTTCTTGTTCTTTACTCGAAACACGAGCCAATATTACTGCTTTCATTATAAGTTCCTCCGGTTAACTCAATTATAATTGAGCTAACTGTCTGATTCAAGGCAATATTTGCCTGCGCATAAGCATTTTTTGTATGCGAATTTACATAATAGTGTCAGATGTAATGCGGTTTTGATTTTTTTCTGAAAAAATTTGGTTATGGAAAAAGAAAAGGACATAACTGAAATCATTCAGAGCTGGTATGAAGCTCCTCTTTCAGAAGAGGAGTTAAATGAGGCAGTAGAAAGATTTTTTAAGTTTTTTCAAATTCTTTATGCCATAGAACAAAAAAAATCATCAGATAAGGAGTGAAATTATGCCAATAAAAATTGCTGATTATAATAAAGTGCCTGTTATTAAGGCTTTTGAATGTGCTTGTTCGGATGTTGCGATGTTCGCCGAAACTGCATATCTTACTACTGCAGATAAATATAGAGCCATTTGTAATTTTAGAGCCTTATGTCACAAAGTCAAAAAAAATAAAAAACGTGAAAACAAAATTAAGAGAATTGTGCAAGAGCGCGGAATAAGATGGAATGAGGACAATATTGAGCTTTCTATCCATAAAGCTCTTTGTTCAAATATTCCGAACGAATTTCAAGAAACATCATTATTCAAGAGGTACTTATACAGTGCTCCTCGTATTGTGAGGATTCTTGATAGCAAAAATATTCCACTCAGTAAGACGTATGCATATTTGAAAAAGTATGGAATTGATAAACTTGCCAATAATCGGATGAATAAAGACAGCAGTTTTGCCGATATGGATTCTAATCTGTCTAATGAGGTGGATAGTCAAACGCGTGTGAGTTTGGAGGATATAAAACGAAACTGCAATACCTTAATAAAAGTAATCAAAGATTTTCTGGATTGACGTAACGAAGGAGTTTTTTTAACGCAATTAGCGGTACAGGTTTGTATAACAAAAATAACATACGTATGAAATGAGGTAATTTTATGAAAGGAAGTAAGAAAACATTGGAACGGATAATGTCTGAGCAATATGATTTGTTGTGTCGGTCAATTACTCGATACAGTAAGGATAATTTGTTAGAGAAAATGGATTTTATTCATCCTGATAATAATGACCTAAATATGATGAATCCTTACTCATTAAAAGTGTTTGCAGATATATTCTGCCAGAGGTTTTGTGAATTGACATTGTGTAAAAGTGATGTTCGGGTATTTTCTGCGACTTTAATAGATGATGAGTTTGATTTTGGGAGCAAAAAAGGCAAATTTAAAGTTAATAAGGCAAAGCGGAAGTTTAAAGAAATACTGACTGGCCTTGATTATATAGGAAATGTTACATTTGCGATGTATCGAAATGAGAAAAAGTTGTTGGATGGAGGCTATTTAAGGTCGGTACATTGTCATTTTTTGCTGTTAAATCCGATTAGTCGCAAACGGCGTGAGGAGATATCCCGTCTTGTTTGTATGGATGGAAACAAGGGTATTCCTTTATATATAAAGAAATATCCGTTACAAAAAACTGTTGAATACATCTGGCATGCACCGTTTCCGGCTTATGCAACTATTCCGAAGAAAGAAAAAGATGCCTTTGAGCAGATAAAAGTCAAGCCGACAATGAAGTCTTTATATGAATTGTATACTAAACATAAATTTTGTAAAATTTATGATTGGACAATTGCGGGAGGAAAGGGGCTTGAAGTATGGCGTGCTATAAAGAATGAGCTTAAAGCCTCTATTGAGGAGAGTGAAGATGCATAGTATTCTTAACAATCTCAATAAAGAGCAGAAAAGTATAGTGTTCTCTGAACATAATAGGGTATTTGTCAATGCAGGTCCCGGAACAGGAAAAACACATACGATAGTTGCGTTTGTGGTTAATTTAGTTATGAATAAACATATACCGCCACATGAGATTAGAATCTTAACTTTTACTAAGCAGACCTCTTCAATGATGAAAAAAAGACTTAGAAAAGAGTTGGGTAAGGAGATTTTTTCTAAATTGAAAGTTAGTACTTTTCATTCAATGGCCTATGCTTATATGACAAAACGAGGGTTTCTTGATGGCAGACGGCAAGCTTTGTTTGCTGATTCTAGTAGGTTAGCAAAGGCCATTACACGGAATAAAACCTGCGAACTGACCCCGAGCGAACTATGTGCCGAGGTTATTAAGGTGGGTAGGATGGCTTCGTATAATGCAAAAAAGGATGAAAATTATAAATGGTTTACAGCCTTTTATGATAAACTTGATGCCGCTAATTTATGGGAGTTCGATTTTTTGTTAAATAAGATGATTGAATTTTTGCGAAATAATCTTCCAGAATTAAGAAAGTTACGAAATGCTTATAAATATATTATTGTTGATGAATATCAAGACTGCAATGAAAACCAGATAGAATTGTTAAAATTGCTTGTAGGCAAAAAGGGTAATTTTTTATTTGTTGGAGACCCTGACCAGATGATTTATCATTGGAGAGGGGCTAAAATGACTTACTCAACAAATATTGAGAAACATTTTAAAAATGTAACAATTAAAAATCTGACAATTAATTATCGTTTTGGGCGAAAAATTGGAATAGTAGCTAATGGTTTGATAAGTAATAATGATAATAGGCTGCCGAAGGTTCTCAAAATACATAGAAAAGACAACGGAATTGTTAGCTACAAGCATAGCAATGATGACATAGAGCAGTTGAGAAAAATTAGTCGAATTCTTAAAACAGCTAAGGGTAATTCAGCAGTGCTTTGCTATACCAATGATTTGAGTAATATTGTGGCAAATTTTCTAAAAGAGAAAGGATTTAAAGTATTTGTGATTGACGAAAATACGAAATCCCAGATTGGTAAAGATGATATTTGTGTTATGACATGTCATGCGTCAAAAGGATTAGAATTTGATAACGTGTTCATCCCATATCTTATAGAATACTTTAGTGGCAAAGGAGAGGCTAACAGACGGCTCTTTTATGTGGCGATAACAAGAGCAAAACAGAAGCTTTATCTATTTTCTATTAGTAGAATTCAGGCTAAAGGGGCATATATCCGTTGCAAA
>CALXVX010000027.1 GCA_944392215.1 uncultured Alphaproteobacteria bacterium
TGATATCCAAGTATTCACAAGCAATGCGGACAACATTGTCGTTGCCGGATTCGATAAACAAGCCTATCATTTCCTCGCCGACAAAACGTACGGACAAAGCCAAGGCAATGCTGAACGAGAGTGCCATCATGGCAGAGTAGCGCACGCCTTCTCTGATGCGGTGTAATTTGCCTGCTCCCCAATTTTGGGCAGAGTAGGTAGCCATGGCCAGGCCCAAAGCCATCAGTGGTTGGGTGGCAACTTGCTCAACACGGATGGCCGCTGTCAGCGCAGCGATAATCTCGGGGCCAAAGGAGTTGCAAACGCTTTGCAAAATGAGCATTCCCAAAGACAAAACCGCAAACTGTATGGCCATGGGAACGGCAACATCCAAGTGCTCTTTCATGAATTTGGGGTTAAACTTCCAATCTGCTTTGCTTAGGTGTAAAATGGGAATCTTCTTGCTGATGAACCATAAACAACAAATAACAGATATGCTCACGGCAATTACTGTTCCGGTAGCGGAACCTTCAACGCCCATCTTGAAGTAGTAAATCAGCACCAAATTGAGTGCAATGTTCAAAATCGAGGAGAACATCAAAAAGTAAAGTGGGGTCTTGCTATCTCCAACCGCACGAATAAATCCTGACAGCAGATTAAAAAACACAATCATTATCATGCCGCCAGAGAGGATAAACATGAATGTATAGGCATCTTCCATAATCTCTTGCGGCACATTCATCAATTTTAATAACGGGCGCAAAAATACCATCAGCATCAACGCAATAAACAAGCTTAAGGCAACGGCAGCCATTAGGCTATGGGTGACTGAAGAGCGCATGCCTTGATAGTCTTTGGCACCAAAACGCTGGGCCGTGATAACCGTTAAACCGCCGGTAAAACCAAAAGCAACAAGCAAAAACACAAAAAATACCGGAGCCGTGGCGCCGACAGCTGCCAAAGCATTGATTCCCAACAAATGCCCGACAATGATGATGTCTGACAAATTGTAGAGTTGTTGGAACAAGTTGCCGATGAGCAATGGTATTGCAAATTTTACAATCAATTTGGTCGGATTCCCGACAGTCATATCTTGAGTCATGTTTCCCTCTTTATGAAAAGCGTTGGAACTCTATATCCTTAATTTTTAATTGTAAAGAGGTTTATTCATTTATTTATTTTACCAAAGATTAATCTTTCAAATCTATATTAATTTTAGTTTAGGTTTTATTTTTTGAAAGGAAAAATCATGGCCTATCGTTTTATATTGAATGAAACCAGCTACCATGGACATGGGGCTATCAATGAGATTGTTACTGAGGTAAAATCTCGCGGGTTCAAAAAAGCTCTTATCGTGACCGATGCAGATTTGGTAAAATTTAAGGTGGTTAAAAAAGTTACGGATTTGCTTGATAAAAACAAAATGGTTTATGAAATCTTTGATAAGGTTAAGGCAAACCCCAGTGTGGAAATTGTGCAAGAGGGTGTTAAGGCTTTCAAAAAGGCCAAGGCTGACTACATGATTGCCATTGGTGGAGGATCTCCTCAGGATACGGCCAAAGGTATCGGTATCATCATCAACAACCCCGAATTTGCCGATGTCGTTTCTCTTGAGGGTGTGGCTCCGACCAAAAATAAGAGTGTGCCTGTGATTGCCGTTTCTACCACGGCCGGAACTGCTGCCGAAACCACCATTAACTATGTGATTACCGATGAGAAAAAACGCCGCAAATTCGTTTGTGTCGATCCGCACGATATTCCGGTGGTGGCTGTTGTGGACCCCGATATGATGTCTTCTATGCCGAAAGGGCTTACGGCGGCGACAGGTATGGATGCCTTGACCCATGCTATTGAGGGCTATACCACGCTTGGTGCTTGGGAGCTGGCTGATGCTTTGAACCTTAAGGCTATTGAACTTATCTCTAAAAATCTGCGCAAAGCGGTTGAAAATGATCCTGACGGGCGTGAGGCCATGGCTTTGGGACAATATGTCACCGGTATGGCTTTTTCTAATGTCGGGCTTGGTGTGGTTCATGGTATGGCTCATCCGCTGTCTGCTTTTTATGATACACCGCATGGTGTGGCAAATGCTGTTTTGTTGCCATATGTTATGGAATTTAATGCTCCTTATACCGGCACTAAATTTAGAGAAATCGCACGGGCCATGGGTGTTAAGAATGTTGATAAGATGAAACAGTCAGAATATCGCGAGGCAGCGATTAAGGCCGTTAAAAAGTTGAAAAAAGATGTCAACATTCCCAAGACCTTAAAAGAAATCGGTGTTAAAAAAGAGGACTTGGAGGCTTTGGCCGAGGCGGCAATGGCTGATGTCTGCACCGGCGGAAATCCGCGTCCTTGCACCAAGGATTTGGTTTTGGAAGTTTATAAAAAGGCTTTTAACGGTAAGTAAGCTTTACTACTTTAACTTGAAAATGCTTAGGGTAACAAATTATCCGGAGCATTTTGTTTTGTATATTGCCAAAATTTAAAATATTGCTATGCTTTATTTATCTTTATTATGAATGGGGAGAACAATAATGCGTAAGTTGCTTTTATTGGCTTTGGTGAGCCTTATGATGACGGGAGAGGCCCATGCATGGGTAGAGCTTGAGGATGAGAATGGAAATACTTGGGATTGTGTTGGCGATAGTTGCTATAAAAACGATACAAAAGAAGATAAAGGGGTAGAAAAGCTCAAAACAAAAGGCTATTCCAGCAAAATGACGGGAGACCCTCTGGCTTTTCCGCCCCAAAGCGATAAATCAAAGGATCCTTTGGCTTTTCCTGCTAAAAATGATAAATCAAAAGATCCCTTGGCTTTCTAGTCTTTGAATTTTTCTGCTAATTGCCGGACTTGAGATAACAACTCTTTTTCTCCGGCAATTTTTTTATCTTGCATAACTATTTGACCGTTGCAGATCAAGGTGTCTATACAAGAACTATCGGCCGAATAAACCATATTGGATATAAGGTTATAGTTTGGCACCAGGAAGTGATTGTCTAAATCTACTAAAATACAATCTGCTAATTTTCCTTCCTTAATCTCCCCGGCATCAATTCCAAAGGCTTTTGCTCCGTTGCAGGTGGCAATCTTAAACACATCTGCGGCAGAGCCGGCTGTTGGGTCTTGGCTTTGTATCTTGGCAGAAAGTGCGCAAAGTTTCATCTCGTCTAACATGCTCAAATTATTATTAGAGGCCATGCTATCAGTGCCGAGTGCAATGTTGCAGCCTTTATCCAGCAGTTTTTGCAGCATGAACACACCAGAGGCCAATTTATAGTTGGAAGACGGATTGGTGCTGAGCCAAACGCCTTTGCGTGCCAGAATATCTATATCTTCATCATCTAAGAATACCGCGTGGGCCAAAACCGTCTTGTTGCTTAAAGCGCCTAATTTATCCAAGTATTTAATGGGAGAACAGCCGTTTTCTTTTTTGCAATCAGCAACTTCTTTTTGTGTTTCGCACGCGTGAATATGCAGATGCAAGCCATATTTTTCTGCCATCATAACATTAAAACGTATTAAATCAGCCGAGGCAGTATAAACCGCGTGGGTGGTCAAAACCTTTTGGATACGTTCCGGTGCCGGATTGGAAAGTGCCATATAGGCTTCTATCTTTTTCTCTTCTTCTTGGCGGCGTTCTTTGTCAAACAAGTCGCAGGTGCTCAAAGAAACGGCCGCTCTCACACCCATTTCGGCCACGGCTTTTAAGATCATCTCCGGTTCAAAATACATATCAGCAAAGAAAGTTGTACCGGTCTTTACCATTTCTAAAATCGAGAATTTGGTTGCCGTATAAATCATTTCCGGCGTTAATTTGGCCTCCCTCGGCCAGATGTCGTGATTGAGCCAGTCAAACAAGTCTTTGTCATCGCTAATGCCTCTAAACAAGCTCATGCCGGCGTGAGAATGAGTGTTGTAAAAAGCCGGTAAAATCGCTTTGCCCAAGCAATCAACAACCTCTGTACCGCTGATATCCTGCTGGGGAGCTATTTTCTTAAAACGGCTATTCTCAATCAAAATATCTGTCTTTTGATTGTTTAATCGGACGTTTTGCAGCAAAATAGACATGGCTTTCTCCCTTATTCTTTCTTTATCATCTCATCAACAAAGGCGGGCAGGGTGGTGCCGGCCGGTCCATAAATATGATGGTCAAAAAAATAGTTATTGGAGGTTGGCTCCAGATTAAATTCGTAGGTCTTGGCATTGTTATATTTGGCAATTTGCACAAATGAAGCGGCCGGAAAAACAACGCCTGAGGTGCCAACAGACAAGAAAAGGTCACATTCTGAAAGCAGGTGGTCTACTTTGTCCATGCACAGCAGGTTTTCTCCGAAAAACACAATGTTTGGCTTCATCATACCGGCAATGTGGCAGTGAGGGCAAACGGTTTCCGTGTCAACATCACCGAATGTTTCCAAAATTCGTCCGCAGTTCAAGCAGACAGCCTGGTTTATTTGCCCATGAATGTGGTAGATGTTTTGGTTGCCGGCTTTTTCGTGCAGGGTATCTACATTTTGCGTGACAACACTTATGTTTGCATCATATTCTTTTTGCAATCTGGTAATGGCTAGGTGAGCTTTGTTGGGTTTGGCTTTAACAAGCTCCTTTTTGAGCTCGTTGTAAAACTCATGGACATATGCCGGATTGCGCTCAAAAGCCTCTATGGTGGCAACATCTTCCACTTTATGATTGTTCCATAGCCCGTTGGAGGCCCTGAAGGTGGCAAGCCCTGATTCTGCAGAGATTCCGGCGCCGGTTAAAATTACAATGTTTTTGTAAGTGCTCATTTTTACCTCTTAAAATTTCTGAAATTATAAATAATGTTTGCTAATTTTTGGTGAATATTTATAATGCCGGTTGAAAGGATTTATCAAAATGCGTCTTTTGTTGTTATCTTGTTGTGCGCCTTGTTCTTGTGCGGTTATAAAATTGCTGGCGGAAGAGGGGCAGGATTTTGCAGTTGTCTTCTATAATCCCAATATTCGTCCCGAGCAGGAATATCGCAAAAGAGCCGATGAAAACAAGCGGCTCTGTACACTCTATGATGTTCCGTTTATTGAGCTTGAGTATGATAATCAACGCTGGTGTGAACTCACTGCCGGGCTTGAAAACGAGCCCGAAAGAGGAAAACGTTGTGATGTTTGCTTTTATATGCGCCTTAAAAGAGTGATGGAATATGCCAAAGATAATGGTTTTGAGGCTGTGGCCTCGGTCTTGGGGGTTTCTCGCTATAAGGATTTGGCGCAGGTTAATCGCGCGGCGGCCAAAGCCTCTGCCGAGGTTGGAATTCCTTATCTGGAAATTGAGGGCAGAAAAGGCGGACGCCAAGAGCTACGTGCCCAACTCATTAAAGAGCTTGCGCTTTATAATCAAACATATTGCGGATGCAAGCCTCGTTAATTCTGGCGAGGCAATATTTTTAGCCCAATTTTTTGCAAAAGTCTCGGAAGAGCTCCCGCTGCCTTAAATTGAATGGCAATGCGGTCGATGTCGTTTTCAACACAGATGCCGATACGGTGGTGCCCGTCATCAACCGAATCTTTTATACCACAACGTCGGCAAAGCATGATGGAAATCGGTTTTTTGTCATCAAAACCTTGGGAAAGCAGAGATTCTTTTAATTCCGTGTACTTTCTTACTCTTTCCTCGGGCGATATGTGCCAGCGTTTGGAGATATCATAGGCATTTTCAGCATTGCGAAAACCTCGCTCAATGTGGAGCTCTCGCAAGTGCTTGAGGCTGGTGTGGTATACGTTGGCATTCGTAAACTTAAAATATTGTCGTAACTGTTTGAAAAATATAGGTAAAATATTCCAGGTGGCAATATTTGATTTGAATGCAAAACGGACGGGAACATAAGCCTTTTGCTTTTCCAGAGCGTTTTTTGCCATTTTTCGCCCCTTGACCAATACATCGGGCGTTTGAGTTTTGGCATCGCCCAAGAGGACGATGATTTCATCATCGCATTTTATGCCTGAGGCTAAATCGCTTGAGGCATCGGCAAGATTGATTATATCTTGAGGCTCAATCAAATAAAGTTCTGAAGAATAGCCAAAGTTGGTTGACATCACTTATTTCCATAGTATCATTTTTAACAAAGCTACTATATAAAATTCAAACTAAAATGCAA
>CALXVX010000028.1 GCA_944392215.1 uncultured Alphaproteobacteria bacterium
TGTTGCAAGAGCAGAATTTGCAGGTAACTTTTAATGAGGGGCGCAGTTCTTTATTACAAGTAGCAGGCAAAAACCTCTCATCACAAACATTAGGCTTGGTTACGTTAGAATGGAACAGCAAAGAAGACATAGAAAAATCCATTGAAGAGTTGACCAAAGCCATCAATACCATTCGTAGTTATTCCTCTGAGTTAGGTAATAATTATAACATCATCACCACACGCCAGGATTTCACCGGGAATTTGATAAATGTCTTAACCGAAGGCGCGGATAAATTAACCTTGGCGGATATGAATGAAGAGAGCGCCAATATGCTGGCTCTCCAAACCCGCCAACAATTAGCCATTAACTCCCTCTCTCTGGCCTCTCAAGCCAGCCAAAGTATCCTCAAACTATTTTAAGGCGCCGCCGACCAGCGCACCGCTCAGAAGGAGCCGTTGGTTCACACGTCCCCTAGAGAGGTGGAATATTAATCTGAGCAATACTTCCCGGGCGAATTTTTGTGTTAGAATAACGCATGTTTCCCGTTTCAATTACAAAACGTTGTCTTCCAGTCATTTGAGCGGCCAAGTCGTAAAAATCACGGGCACTAAGTTCTTGTCGTTGCGGGTTCATAATATACAAGACACAACCTTGGGTTCTTTCCGCCACTCCACAGCGAGCTCTTCCTCTGGGAACTTCTGGATTAACCACTACTCCCTGCAATCCATCTCTGACAATTTTTGAATCGGTAAAAAAAAGTTTTGTAGTAATGATACCAAGAAAGAATAAAACAGCACCAATCAAAATAAGAATTTTTTTTGTGAGATACGGAGGCAAGCCAGCTCCACCATCCAAAACCGGGGCATATTCTTCCTGCAAATCATCATCTTGCAAAAATTGTGGATTGTCATTTGTAATGGACTCTTGTGCGACTTTCGTCGGCAAATTATCCTCATCTAAGTAAGCATCCAAATTAAACGCATCATCACCCACATCTGGTAGGTTTGATGGTGTTTTTTGTACCGATGGCTGAGAAAAAGGATTACTCATTGGAGGTCGTTGGTCAAGAGAACTCTGCTCCTTGCCCAAAGATGAACCGGTCATAGGAGCTGATTGAGGCAATCTATTTATAGGCCTTTTTACCTTTTTCAGCAAAGGTCTTTGCGGTATATTTATGTTGTTTTCCATAAGAACCTTCCTTATAAATTGTTCTGCAGGTGCTTAGTGGTCTTGAGGGTTTTGATAATTCTCGGAACCATAAATACAATTGTTTCAGACTTAGGTTTGTTAACACCAAATATTTCATTAGGAATACCAATAATCAGGAAGTTTTCACCCAATTTACTTCGAATATCGAATTGGGTTATTTCTCCATCTCGAGCCTCCAGAGTGATGTTAGAAAAGATTTTGTCATTTTGTTCAAAAGAAGATTTTGCCAAAATTGAAAGGTCAGTCTCCATAGAAGATCTGAGAGCACATTTTCCAATATCAAAGCGGGAAAACCAAGTGTTGGGCACTACGAACTTGCCTTCAGCCACAGGCTCGATTCTAGCCTGCGTTCCCAAAAAGGAGTTAAGACTGGCAATGTTAATATCGTTTGATGTTGTCAATACCCTACCCAAAACGCCATTTTTTGCAGTTTTTACAGCTCCAAAATCAAAAACATGCAGCATTTTTTGCCACTCAATATCTTTGTTGTCATAGGGATAAAGGGTAAACACCCGTACGTCATAGGCAATCAAGACCGGGTTTTCTTCAAAGTAGCCAATAAGGTTAGTGATTTGACTTTTGAGCTCATAATCAGCATCAAAGGTGATGGTATAATCGTCAAAATCGGCAGTAAAGTTTGTAATGCCAGCCCCGCGCAAGACATCAAGTATTGCAAGCAAAATCGGCCGAGATTGAGGGACATATAAACTAAAGTTAGCCTTACGACTAATACGTAACGTTTTACTATTTGCATTATATGTGTAATATACCTCAGCCGCTTCGGTAATAACATCAATGACTTCAGATAATTCTCCCCGCAAATTTTCAGCAGATATGCTAGTGTATGGGGCATCTTTTGCCACCAATTTAATCCCGGCTTCTTTGGTTAACTTTAGCAAAGCCTTTTCAGCCGGCATTGTTTCAAAAGAGAACCCTGTTACTTCAAAACGAGGCAGTAAATCATTCTTACCATTGCGCACCAAATTAAAAGCCTTAAGGTTATAGGGGATGGTAGAAATCATCTGTTGAGTTTTCCAGTTGACAAAACAGCGCAAAGGCACTTCCAAATCGAGCTGATTAGCTCCCTTAGGAGTTCTGATCATCGGGTATTTCGTTTTTTCAATCTGAGCAGTATAAACAGGAGCCTTAAGCTTGTTTTGTTGTTCCTGTTCTGTGCTTTCTCCCCGCCAGGAACCACAACTGCATAAAAACAGTGCAAATGTAAAAAAAACAATATTTCTAAAAATCTTTCTCATAACTATTTTTGTCCGTTATTCATCATTTTCTGAGGGGATTGACTATGCTGGTGCATATTAAGAGACTGAGCTTGCCGATTGTTTTGAGGCTGTGGTTGCTGGGGGCCGGATTTTTGAGGAGCTTTTTGATTTTCTTTCAAGAGCTTCTCTACCACCTCATCCATAGACATTCCAGCTCCAACGGTTGGGTCAACAGATTTATCGATGCTTCCCAGAGCCTCTTTCATCTTTTTTAGTTCATCTTTATCTTGCTTAATCATGTCAGGAGAAGCATTGTTTTGCAGTTCTGTTTTGTATTCGTTAAGAGTTTTTCTTAAGGCATTTATACCTCCAGCAATTTTTTTCTCAACATAGGGGTAAAGATCTGGATGCGCCACAATATAGTCTCCGGTTTCACTGATTTCTTCCAAAACATCCAGAATATAGCCATAGAAAGGATATTCTTCCATGGCAATATTTCCTTTTCTGACGCAACGAGCCGCGATTCTTGAAATGGTCCTGTCATAATAGTCTTTTAACAAAACATAATTATCAACATACCAAAAATCTCCTTGGCTGTCTTTTCCGCTGCTAAAAGATTTGTTTTGTTCCATAATTTCAAACTCCTGACGTTACTTCTAATCTAGATTAGCAAAGCTTCTTTGTAAATTGTTATTTTAATCTTTTAGAGAACTATTTTTATATGGGTCTTTCTGTTGATCTGTAGTAGCAGAATCAAAAATTCCCGGATGATATTTAAATACTGGCAATGTATTGTCTTCAGCCAATAGTCGAGAAGACGTATCTTGCCTTTGAAAGAATAAGTCGCCGCTATAAATGGGGCAGTTTGGTGCTAGAGGTTGTAAACCATCATTCGAGAGAGGAGAATCCTCCGGAATATAATCCCATTCCCATTCAACACCTTTGCCGGAAGCCTCATTTTTTTCTGAGGGAACTTCTTCATAGACCCATTCCCAAGCCTGAGAATCTTCGTCCGATGCTCCTTTGGTCTCAGGAGCCGAAGAAAAGCCCCAATCATCAGGAGAATCTCGATGTGATAAAACAGAATCTTCTTCAGATTCTAAAAAAACAGTCTTTTCAGATTGCTCGTCTGCAAGCTTGGTTTCCTCAGTATCGTCTTTTTTCTCCTCACTTGACAAAAGGGATAAATCCGCTGTTGGGGAAGTTTCTGTGGGAATAGTATAAGAGGTCGGAGCCTGTTCAAGCTCTTCAAGCGATGACAGCTGAGAAACAGAAGTAATACTCTCATTGCCAGTGTTAAGAGAGAGTAAATCATCGTCAACACTACCGGCGTGTGGAAACTCCTCGGCAAAGGCTAGCTCACTGTTTATTTCCTCTTGAGGCAATGCACCTTTTTTCTTTTTCTTCTTTTTCTTCTTTTTTTGCTTTTTGTCTGCGGATTCTCCAGAAGAGTTCGCATTACTGCTTTGCAATGAAGCAAGGGGAGTTCCTGTTGCTTCTACCGCCACAACATCTTGCTCCGAAACAAAAGTTGAAAGGGCGTCTTGCGAGACAGATTCAACAATCTCCTCCTGTTGTGTTTCTGCTGGTTCAGGAGAAATATCACTTTTTTGTTGCTCACTTACAGGTTCAATGACGGTGCTTTCTTTTTTGTCGAAGTATGGTGCATTTTCTACCCTCAAAGAATCACTTCGGACAATACTTGATCCATCAACAATAATTGGGCGAGCAGCCAAGGCCTCAATGAGGGTTTGTGTCGAGGCCTTCTGACTTTCTCTAACCGCCAGAGAAATTATTTTTGATAGCTCCTTTGTTTGCTGCGTTGCAATTTTCTGGTAAGTTTGAGATTGCACTCCGACTAATTTTTCCAACACATCTTCAGGAAAGGTAATCTGGATATTTTGCTCAGATAGCCGAGGTTCTTTTTCTTTTTTAATCTGGTTAACGGATTGAGGTACCAATTGTGAAAGTTGGTCAGCAATACGATTCAGAACTAAAGAATAATCCGCAGTGTTAATCTGAATATTATTAGCGTTGTTGTTTGCGGCAGTTGACTGATTTTGGTTAAAGCTATTGTGCTGCATCATAATATTCATTAGATTCTGCTGAGATTCGTTGATTAATCTTGCAATCTCAAGGGTGTCACTTTGTTGCCTTTTCTGCAAAGCGATAATCATGTCACTGACATTTTTCTCATTTTTTTCAATTGCCATAGCAATATTTTGTCCGATTAACATTGCTGCTTTTTCTGAAAAATCAGCGGATTTTTGCGGGGTGGCACCAGGAATCGGACTATCAGAGGCCGCTTTTGTCTCAACTCTAGTAATACGTTCCAAAAGCTGTTGTTGACTGCTAAGCAAAATCTTTATGAGCTGTTTTGTTTCGTCGCTGATTTTTTGAGGTGCTTGCGGCTGAGTGGCTGAGGAAGCAGAAGCATCAGAAATTTGAGACTGAGTCTGGAGCATCATCTGAGAAATTTTTTTCATTTCTTCACGATGCTCAGCATTTTCTTCCTGCAATACTTTTATAATTTCAAGCTGTGTCTGTCCCAAGGTATTAATAATATTCTTAATTTCATTTTCCTGAGAAGCCGAATTTTTTTGCATGGCCGTTGCCAGAACAGAGGCAAATTCTTGGGCAAAGTTCTTATCCATAGATAATCTTGTTGTCCCGGCGGGCGAGGCCGAAACCGTAGCCCCTCCGCTTGGAGAAATTGGCGCAGCTGCCATCCCCTGCATTTTAGCAGAAGCTTGTACCTGAGCTTCAGCCAAAGCAGTGGCCAAAATCTTTGCTTGTTTAACATCCTCATCAGCAATGTCGGCCGCCGAATGCTGCGCTTTTTCAATTCCCTCTTTTTCAGCCAATTCATCCACATAGTCCTGAAGCATGGCTCCGCCCGGGAGCTGCCCGAACATTCCTCTAATTTGTGGGGGGAGTTCCAAAAGCATCTTGTTAAAGGCGGCTTTTTTCTCGGCATTAAAGATATGAATCTGGCGATAAATATTTAAAAAACGTTGAGCAACAACAACAGGATCTTCTTCCCCGTTGCGTTGAGCTTTGCGTCTAGCTTCAGCTGTTCTGTCCAAATCCATGTCAAAACCTCAGATTAAAACTCATCCATACTAGCGAGTCTAACTCTGAGGTTGTAAATTTCCGGTTAACAAAAAAGAAAAGGCCTGCAAAAATTGCAGGCCCAACAAGATTGCAGGTAATTTTTATAAGCTAATGAAAACTACCTTATGCACATGTGTCAAATCATCGTTACCCAGTTGAATTTTTTCTTCAGGGTTCCAACGGATTCCATAAAGGTGCCCATCATCATCTTCACGAATAGAAATGATTTTTGTCTCATTTTCAGATACAAAATAAACAGCAATGTCTCCGACACTGACAACTTCTTGCGGATCGACATACAAGATAGAGCGTGTAGGAAGTAAAGAACCTAAACGACGAGTACACAAATTAACGGCGTAGGCATCTTTTTTATTGTACAGAGAAATCGGTCTCTGCACCTTCTTTAACTCTTCTTCAAAGTTAATATTAACGTTTCCATCTTTTCCGGCCGAACCATATACAGAGATTTTCATACTGTCTGGAGCCGCACCACCAAAAGACGCAATAGCTCCCCTAGGATTGGAAAGAAGTTTGTACTTGGCATCATTACGTTGAATTATTTCCTCTAACATGCCTTTCTCATCCAAACTTTTAATCTCATCGCGGAGTTCTTCGGAAGACATCTTCAGTGCTTTAGCAATATTTTTAAATTCTTTATCTGAAACTTCTCTTTGTCCCATCTCGATACGATGGTAAACAGACAAAGTCATATCCGCACTCTCGGCCACTTCAATCAAGGTGAGATTTTTCTCATTACGAATTTGTCTCAATCCGGCGCCCAAAGTTTTCAATCCGGATTTTTCGTTAATTTTATTACGCCGTTCTTGTTCTCTGCGCCAAGCCTGAACAATTTCCTGTTGAGAGTTCTGCTCGTTGACGAACAACTCCTGCAGGGGACAATCCAAAAATTCGGCTACACGGACTAACTGTTCTTGATCAACTCTGCGATAGCCTTTCTCAATTTTAGAAATTGCAGACAAACTAACCCCGAGATGATCCGCCAACTCTTGCATTGAACGCCCGCGCAATCTGCGATACATTCTGATTTGGTTAGGGAAAATAATTTCTTCCATTTCAGATTTCCTCACAAAAAATACAACAATTATTCTGACAAACATATTACCCAAGGATAAATATTAATCAAGAAATTTAGTACAAAAAAAGACAATTTGTGTACAATTTGGCATAAATAAAAAGGCCGAACAAATAAAGTTATTCGGCCAGAAATATAGGAAAGGCACTATCGATGATATACCTCAAATTCATAGATATTTGTTTCAGCTGATCTATTTGGAGTCGAGAAGATCTTATAGTGAGCATTCTTAATTTCATCGGCAGAGAACATACTTTCCTGCAAGGCCTTGTTGACACGCCCTTTGCCCTGATTATTGAACCAACTGTCATAATATGCACTGAGGCGGTAATCTGTCTTTTTGCTGGCGTCATCCACTTCTCCATCAACTGTGCCATTTTTAGTTTTAAATGTTTGTTTCTTATTGATAATTCCATCAGATTGAAGGGTCATTCCCTTGCCGTTTGCCTCAATATGGGTAAAAGTCGTCATGATGCGCTTGTTACCGTTTTTATCTGGGGTTCCAATATCAAGACGGATAATGGACTTCGAGCCATCTTTGTGAGTTTCAACATAACCAACGAACCTTCCATTTTCATATATGGCTTCTTGGTTAATATAATCATGATTACGAAAATCATGCTTGGCATTTGGCATACGTTGAGCCATAGCCTCTTTAGCTAAAGCAATGTTGAGTTTGTCGGCATCAGCAACATTTGCGGCAACCATCAAATTCTCCAAGTCATGCTGATTCAGCATACCGTCTTTGCGATAAAGTTCGGAGGCCAAACTACTGTTTAGAGAGATTCTATCTTCACTCCAGGTTTTGTTTCCTTCGCGGTGAGTGGTAGTGGTGATGGTAAAGTTACTGCTTTGAACTTTAGCCTTGATGACAACTCCTTTTTGTGTTTTACGAATTTTATCTTTATTGATGGTCTTTGTTCCATCGGCATTTTCAACCAAAGTAAGTTTTTTGTTTCCCCACCAGTGTTTTGTTTTGAGAACATATTGACCGGTCTTTTCGTCATATTGTCCGTCTTTCTTGATTCTTGATGCACGATAATTTATGGCGGCTCTGCGTACATAGTGGACAGGAGCCACGGCGACAGCTCTAATTCCGTGTCCGATATGTTCGGCAGCAGCTTCGGCCGTAGGTTTGGCAATTTTGAGTGCGGCAGATTTGGTAAAGGAACCGGCCATAGTTCCGATAGAGCTACCAATACTGGTATTACTGATAGATCCGGCAAATTCTCCGGCAAATTCTTTTGCAGAGCTAAGAACAGACCAAGCCAAAATCATCACAAAACAAACCTCTAAGAAGGCCGTTGAGAACCAAGGTAGCTTAATCAATATGTCAGAAAGGACAGCCTTTTGTCCGCTTGCAAACATAGCATCAAAATCCCCAATAGAGTCAACAATAATAGATTGATAGGCCACAACCAACATTAAGGAGATCAGAGAAACAAAAACAAACTGAAACATAGAGTTAAGAAAAGTCTCCCAAACTTTTTTTGTATAACCCCGTGTTATCCTAAAAGCATAAGCTCCGATTCCAAAAGGAAGCAAAGCGGCGGCCACGGCCATTTCAAAAATAGCATCAACCATCATAAACGGTACTGCCAAAAGCAAGACCATAGCGCCAATCCATAAACCAAGCCCCACCAGCATATAATTTAAATGGGGTACGATGATGGCCCTTTCTTTCCAAGATTGACAAAGGCTGGCGGTGCCTAAAGCCTTTACTTTAGCAACCCTGTTTTGGATAAGCGTCATTGTGCAAATAATGCTGTCGCCCATAGCCTTCGGAAGAGCTCCTCTACCATTTTTAGGATCATAAATACCGGTGTCACCTGAGCAAGCTTTAAGTGTCTCCTGCGGCAGATTCTTACCACTTGCTTGTTCCTGTTTTCCAACTCTAAATTGCCCAGTAGCGACAGTATCTGGCTGGATAATCGTTTGCGCCAGCTTCTGTCCTGTTGTGTAGATTGGCTCAAGAGCGTAGTTAAAGAAATCCATAGCGCCATGTTGTAAAATGATTACCACCAGCATAACGACAAAACTTTGAGAGATAAGAGAAGATGCTAAATCTTTAAAATCTCGCACCTCAACAGTAGCAACAAAAGCAAGGACTTGAAATGCAATCCAAATGCCAAAGGCAATGATAACAACTTTGATAATAGAGCCGGAAAAGGTATTAATGGCGTGTTGGGCGATAACACTAGCTGTATTGAAAACAGTTTTAAACAGAGGACAAAAAGAGCAAGTTTGCAATTCTTTATAAAAACACCTCGGGTCACAATCACCTGTGCAGGGCTCATAAGAGGAACGAGCTTGTGCCGCAGACTGTTTTGTCGATGCCGCTAAAGAGAGATTTTCGTTTCTTTGAGAAGGATCAATAGTCGAAGACGCTTCCTCAAGCTGTTTTTCGTAAGAGGCTTGCAAAGCTTTCTCCTGATCAGACATGCTCCTCTCCCGCTCGGCAATCTCTTTTTGTAGATCAACTTTTCTTCTTTGTTGTTCTTCTGTAAGCTCGCCCAACTGCCCGTCCAACAGCTGAACCTCTTGTTTCAAGTCATAAAGACTTTCTTTTTCCTGCTGCCGCTCATATTGATCTTGAAGAGTAACAAACTTTGCCCTTTGCGCTCGGGACATTCCGGCCGACAAGGTATCAAGCTCCTGAAGTAGTTGATCTTTTTGATCTTTGTCTGTTGCGTAATTAAAGGCTTTGATTGTTTCGTTAAACAAATTTTTCTGTGCTTCTTTCAAATCATTTTGTAAAGCGTTGTGTTGGCGGTATTCCTCGTTAAAAATACTAAGTGTCTTTCCGTCTTGCTTCATTTGCTCCAGAACTTTATCATTTTTTTCAATTTCCCGTTGAATGTTTTCATATTTTTGTTTGGCCATAACCAGTCCATCTTCCAGTTTTTGAGCAAAAGAATTTTGAATGCCGGCAAACATCAACATACAAGCAATCAGGCAGATAAAATTGATTTTTCCATACATCTTAAGCCTTTTTATCATTTTTGCCTCCCTCATTCTTTTGTTCTTGAGGCTTGTTGCCTTTTTCGCCTTTTTTATTTCTGGTAGCAAATTCATTATAAGATTTATCAAGAGCATTGCCGGCATCTTTAGCCTTTTGTCCAGCATTTTGAACAGCGGCACCGGCTTTTCTGAGGCCAACAGCAGACATAGCCCTACCAAGGCCTTTGGTTAATCCCCCGATTCCGCGTGCAGCTCGCCCTCCTATGGTCTTAGATTCGCCATTCCCTTTTCCTGCAAGATTCCTAACTTGATTAGCAATGCCGCCGACAGTTCTTCCTGCAACGCCTTTTGCCAAGTTCCCCCCCTGATAAAGTGCGGCATCTCTGGCCCAACCAACAGGTTTCATTGCCTGTTGTTTTGCCCAGCGAGTTGCTGCCGTGGCCCAATGATGCATAGGTTGCTGATTGCCAAAAGCCTTATCCGGGAAGAATTTATTGACCAAATCGGGTACTGTTGCCTGAACTAACTTGAAAGAATAGAGAAAAGCAAACAACAGCAAAACAAAAGTCGTACTAAAAATGGCCAGCTTTGTTGACGCATAATCCATATCAGCCTCTTGCTGAGCTTGAGACAAATAAGTGGCACCAACATCAGCCATAGTCGCCCGATTATAGATTTCATAAAGTTTTGCCAACCCCTGAGGCGCGTTAGAATTTTGCATTTCTGTAGTGTAGTTGCTGTCATCTCCGTCCTCAAAACTGTAAACAGCATCAGTCAACTGAACGGTAAATGTTGTAGTAATAGCCAAAAAGGCAAAGGTTGCGGCAGATTTAGCGATAATACTGACACAAACAAAGAACTTGTCTTTCGTTAGGTCAAAAGGCCATAGCCCAACCACAATAGGCAAGGCTACAACCGCAAATCCTATTTTGAAAGACAAATCAAGAAGATAGTAGGCAATCGCTACGGTCAATAAAAGCCCTGTACACCAAATAAACATACCCTCAAACCACATCCAGAAGTTAGTGAAGGTATAACCAAACGGATGCCAAGCACCGCCATTATCCAGAGCGGCATAACACATGATTGCATCTCCCAAAACCATATTTTCGGAGGTGATATCGCCAATAGCCTTAGTTGCTCCCAATATGGAATTCATGACAGCTGGCGACATAATATCGGTTGGTCCGGTATATTTAATATCACCAATGGTAAAACTACTCAAAGAAGAATAATTTTGCGCAACAGTTACACCCGTGGCAATATTAGTCAAGTCAATGACCCCTTCGCCACCAGCGGTCCAAGCCATAGAAGGACTTTTTGGTACATACTGATGTTGAGAAAAACCTGGAGGAAAAGTCGCCACGGTAGAAGGACCGCAAGCTCCGTCAACATATTTAACAACCCCGGTCAGAAGATACAAAGGATCGACCCATCGGCTGCCTTGTTTTATCTCGAAGTGAAGATGAGGCCCTGTACTGGCACCCGTAGATCCTACAAAACCAATAACTTGCCCCTGGGCAACCTCTGCGCCGTTTCTATGTAGTTGAGATGATTGGGGCAACATATGGAAGTATAAAGATGTCCAGCCACCATCATGTATAATTTTAGCATAATTTCCGGCACCTCCTGGCTGATTTGCATAGTAAATTTTCCCGGGGCCGGAAGCCACGATTTTAGCCCCTACTTTTCCCTGTGTACCAATATCTAGACCTTTATGATTTTTATAAGTTTTTCTGACGGGATGGAAACGGCATCCGGTGGGAGAGGTCAACCATCCGTCAAAAACCGGAGGAATAATAAAATTAGGAATTTGAGTTTTTGCAAAATCCTCAGACTTTTGCTGGGCCAAAGCGAGCTTAGCTTGGTCTTCAGCACTCATTTCCCTGGAAACCACCTCATCTTCTTGCATCGGAGTAACGGTTACGCCAACATTATCAATTTCCTGATATTGCTCATCAGTTAATTCCCAATCATATTCCTGAGTATAAGGTTTAATTTTTTCAGGATCCCAGTATGTCTCAGCAATTTTGGCACCCACGCCCATAATGGGATTAATAAAGTAAGTGCTGACCATTTTAAGTCCCAGAATAATAAAGGTATAAGCCAACGCAACCTTAAATCCGAACTTAATAAGCTCATTTAGTATATTTCCAGGCTCCAATTGGGTAAGAGAAGATACATTGCGCAGCCCCCAAAACAATAGCCACAAAACAGATCCCAATCCTAGCAATATAAGCCCTGCTTTCTGGGAAAGGCTATAGGCTTTTGAGGAGGCGGTCATAAATGCCGAAGAAATTTTTTCAACAATCATGCAAGACCAACATCCCGCCTGGTATTTAGCGCGAATAATATCGACAGTCGGACAATCATTCAAGCCCTGGGAGACGGTTTCATTGGCATTCTGAATACGTTTAAGCTTGTCCTCATTACCTGTTTGTTTTGTAGCCTCCTCGGCGCGTTGAGCTCCGACATCATAAAGCTCATTTTTAGCATAATTGTAAATTTGCTGGTTTTGCTCATAGGTAATATCACCGTTTTTGCTTAGTTGATTTAATTGGCGCTGGATTCGTTGCAGCATATCAGTCGCTTTTGAATCCGTTAACCAAGTTTCGCCAAAATTGTTAAAACCCTCTCTACCAGTAAAAGAAGCGAGTTTTTCTAAAGGAGTTAAGGCGTCGGCCTTATCTTTTACTTGCTCCAGGATAGCTCTTATTTCCGGGTCAATTTCAATGGCCGGTTTATCAGCATAATATTCATCGGCCATTTTTTTCTTCTGCACCACTCCAACCTCGGCATTAGGTAAAGAAGAACAAACTCCCGAGGGAGCAGAAAAAGTCATTCCTGCAGTTCCTGAAGTTAGAATTTTAGTCGTAAGATGGCAATATTGTCCGACAGAGCAGGTAGTTGTCCCACACTGACAAGGAGAGGTAGCTTGTTGCCCATCAACACAATCCAGGGCCTGCACATTGGGAGAAAAGCCAAGACAAACCACCAGCGCGATTGGCAGCGCCAACAAGAAATTTTTTATATCAGCGCGCGTAATCATCATTTTTTCTCCTGAGGTCTTCCCGCGATTCTGTTCATCGCTTGTTTTAATGCTGCGGAGCGATTAAGGGCTCGCCCAATCGGATTATTTTCGTAAAATGCAACTTTTCTTGCAACCCATGCAAATCCGCCGGTTATCACGCCAAGAGCCGCCTGTCCGACAGCTTTAAGATTTTGCTGGAATCTAGCTTCAATATTTCCCCCAATGAGAGAAGATGTAAGCTGCTGAGAAACAGCCATAGAGCCAAAGACCAAGAATCCGAGCAAAAGCAGGCAAAGAGTAGCCAAACTGATTTGTTGGAAATGCGTCTCTGGATCCTGAGGATTGAAGATGCCGCCGGTCTCCGGGTCAGCAATCAAACTGATCATCGCCAATAATACAGTAGCGATAATAATAGAAAAAGCCATCATAAACGCGGCGGAATACATAATATTTGAGAAACCGATTCCCGTCCATTTTTTTGTCGGTCCAAAAGCATATGCCATGATAAAGATAGGCAACATCAAAATCATCATTCCCAATCTAAAGATACTGTCAACGAGATAAAAGACAAAGCCAAATCCCACAACATAAAAGATAGCAAAAACCAACAACCCGGTAAGCCAGGGCAAGAGGCCATCCATAGACATCGCCACCAATGCCATCTGCCTTCCTAAGCGCAACCTGTCAACCAATGTGCAAATCATACAGTTCATAGTATTCTGAAAAGCAGGAGGAAAGCCAGCATCCAAGGAAGCGTTTGTATCCCCCTGTACGGAGCAGCTAATGTCTTGAATCTGAAAATCAATTTGTTGGTTAAAAACAGTCACAGACCGCACGTTATTTTGAGCCAAATCCAATATTTGGCTGCCAAATTCCAAAAAAGCACCATAAATAGGGAACAAGAAATAATTTATAACATAGAGCAAAGTTCCCGAAGAGTAAGCAAGATAGGCACAAAACAAACAGATAAAAGCTTTTTTGATAATTTCATTCCAAACTTCTGCCGGGCTTGATTCTGTAACGGAGCTGACAAACTTCAACAATCTCAAAGCCAACCAAATTGCAAAAGCCAACATCATTATACTCAAAGAACCTGCAGATAAATTATCATACTGGGTCATAATTGTTTGCCCGATAACATCGTATAAAATATTCAAAATATGCCCTTGCCAGCAGTCAATTCCTTGGGCAGGATCACCGGTATCAGCTGCTTGTGTGGGAGAAATGGCAGAAGAAGATTCGCCTTGGTCAAAAGCTCCTTTAACCTTATCTGAGCACCCAGACAATAACATCACAGCCGCTAACACAATCATCAGCAGTTTCAATAAATCTCTGATGTCAAACACTCTAGCCATTTGTCTTTCCTCTTAATCTTTTTGTGTTGTGTGTTCGGTTATATCCGGAACCTCCGCGAGGCTGTCTACGGATGCTGGGCTGAGTTTTATTCGTCGACCGACGCGGCTGTCGTCTTTTTGCAGATGCGGTCCGAGAATTTTTTGTTTGCTCGGATTGTTCTGGCTCGGAGATTCTCGAGGTTTTCTCTGCTTTTTGAGAAGCATCGGATTGCTGAGGATTCTCCGCATTATTTTCCATAGCAGAAGTATCTTCATTTTGAGGACTTTGGGGTGCTTCAGCGTCTTCCTCAGAACTACCTTGACTATCTTGAGAGATCTGCGTGCGTGGAGACAACCCCTCTCCACCAGCCTCGCTAAGAGTAGGGGTATTTTTATTCTGAGGTTCTTTTTCACTTAAAGTTGGTGTTGTTTGAGCGTTTTTGCCTTTTTCATTAAAAGTTACCCCTTGTCGAGCACTGGCTCCAATATTTTCATCTTGATCTTGCCCTCTAGAATTTTCAAATTTTTGAGGCATAACACTATTGCCCGAAACAGGCGCCTTATCCTTTCCGCGGATTTTACGCCAAGCCTTGTTAATTCCGCGAGGAACCAACCCAACAACGGCCTTTGCCCCCCTTTCAAGTCTATCACCGGCAGCTTCTCTAATGTCCTCAGTGGCTCTAAGAGCAGCAGATTTCGCAAAAGAAGCCCCCATCGTGGCAATACCTGGAGCAATAGGTTTGCTTATGGTGCCGCTTGCAAATTTATCGGCCAACGAACCCGCTTGGTTGGTGAATTTAAATCCAAAGAGACAGCAAAACAACAAGATAAGGAACCCAATAGAAGAAATATCAGTCAGTTGCTTTAATCTTGAAGAATCTAGGCTGTTAAGTGTTTGTGCAATTTCAAACAAAGCTCCCATCCTAGGTGTCTCATTGAGAGCCTCCTCACAAAGTGTTTTATTTTTAACAAAATAATCTTCTTGACTACAAAGGGTTAAAAGTTCACTTTGCTGCTCGTCAGCGGTCTGGTTGAGAGCTTCATTTACCAAAAAAATATTTGCGCTAACCACAAATCCAATAAATAAGAACAAAAAAGCGCTGTTTAGCAACATTTGCACACCGGTAGACGTATATTTGGATGTGGCCTTAAAAGGCCAGGCGGCAATAAGGAAAGGTAAGAGCGCACCCACAACACCGATCTGGACAATGCCGTCAATCAAATAAAAGACAAAAGCTAAGGATAACAAGAAGCCAAAAAAGGCTAGAATAACACCTTGAATAAACATCTGGAAACCATCACCGAATTCAGCAACATTTCCCTTGAGCAACATCAAATTAGTACCGGTACAAACCAAAGAAGTCCCGACAGCCTGCATAAAGGCAATTTCTCTTTGGACAGCCACCACAAACTGTTCCAGTTTATCATAAGTCCCGACTTCATAATGGGCTCCGCCAGTGACGGCTTTAGCCTGGCGGATATATTTTCCGTCTTCATCCCAATCAAGTCCGTCAAAAATATCTTGTGTCGTCAGCATATTTTGCCCAAAAACTAATCCAGCTTCAAGAACGGGTCTAATGGCATAGGTAAAAATTTGCTGAGAATTTTGTAAAAGGATGAAAGCGATGATCACTTTGTAGCTCTGTTTGATTAATCCTCCCAAGAATTTGGGGGCATCTTGTTTTGTGAGCGAGCTCACTTGAGTTAAGACTTGCAAAGCGACCCAAATTGCAAAACCAATAGCAAGTAAAGTTGCAAAAGCGGCTGCCATTTTAGAAAAAGCAACATCAGTAATTTTGGCGCTTCCATCATAAATGACCCCCATCAAGGGACAAAAGAAACATTTGCGATAATTATAAAGCTTGACAGGAAGAACTTCGCAGCCGGAGGTTGCCTTATTTGATTCGTTAGCGTATCGAACTGAAATGGTGTCCCCAATATGTACCTGATATTTTTTTCCATCTGATCCGGTCATAGAAATAACTTCATTATCTACCTGCGCTTTTTGATTAACAACCTCAGAGCAATTTGTTGTCATAAGAGTTCTAACGGTTCTTGTTGCGTTTTGTTGAACTTGAAGAGGTAATTCAGCATTAGAGCAAACACAACGAGTGACAGCCCCTCCCTGGCCAGTATACCAAGAATTGGTTTCTCTATAGCAATACTGTGTGTCCAAATTGCAAATTTGGCTACCGCATTGCACATAGTTTCCAGAAGACGTATCTTTAGTCTCCCCTTCTTCTTGCTGTCTACTGGCATTTTCAAGCGCCTTAAAAGCGGGATCATTTTGATTTACTTTAGCAATATCTTTAGCAAAGGTATAGGCATCGGCAGCTACTACTGCATTTGAATCCAGTTTTTGTGCAAGAGCAAGATAAGGTTGCAGCAAGATAAAAGAAACTGCAGCCAAAATCGAGAACATAATTTGTTTCTTTAAGCCCATGGCTTTGCTCCCGCAATTAGCAAAGAAAGACAACAACTGGGGTAGAATCGAGGCCTTACAAAGATTCTCCCTCCTATTTATAACATCATAACATACAAATTACTTATAAATTGTTACAGTTTTTTGATTTTTTCTAACCACACTTAAATAATTTTGACAAAAAGCTTGCGTTTTTTGGCTAAAGATGGTATTAGGAAAACATTACAACCAAATTATTCTAAAAATACAACTATGAGAAAATTATTTTTATTGATTGCAGTCATTGTAGCAATGGTCTGCGCATCATGCGAAAATCTACGCGTAGCACACAGTGTTAATGGGTATACGCAGATAGTCTGCAAAGATACCAAAGAGGGAACACTGTACGCTGTTGGAAGCGACACGCCCAACGGCCTCAAGGCCGAAACACCGGTTGTGTTTAGTGGCTATGCTTTTGCATTATCTGGAGAACATGGCGGATATTTCTTGTATTCGCAAGATAAGCGAAGCTACTACTTTTTTGACAGCCAAGGACGAGATGTCTTGAGCGGCAAAAAACCAGAAAACCCTGATTTAGAGGGGCTTATACCAATAATCAACGACGGCAAGGATCATCGGTTAACGGAGGAGGAAATGTATTATAAGCACATAGTTGGTTTCCGACACCGAGATGCTTATAGAAACAATTACTTCATTTTTCCTGTCGAAGGAGATAACGTATATGCCGTGGTTTATAATGGTGATTTTGCCGCCATGGGGCCGTTCAAGAGGGTGCTCTTTGGACTCCATGGTTTCATGTTTCAAGATCCTACAACCGGTAAATGGGGCGCAAGGACACTGGCTAATTCCGTTGTTGAGGCCGAGTATCGAGATGTTGAGCGGGACACTCCGACAATATTTGCGCCGGAGTACGATGAGATAATAGAAGTTGAAAAGACGGATAAAACGAGTATTTGGTTCGCGCGTAAGGGCAATGTTTGGTATTCCAAACAGGTTGTGACGGCATCTCAGATCAAGAATGTGCCGGTTGATCAAAGTCTTTTGAATCGGGTTCGCAAGATGAAAATCAACTCGGTAGCCAAGTCAACCAAGAAAAATTGGGTAGATATATTGGCTCACGGGCAACGCTTTGGCTTCAAAGAAGCATCTGTTGTCCATCAATAAAAAACGGACAGTCGTTCTTTTTTAGAACGGCTGTTTGTCTTTGTGTAGCAATAAAAGACTTGCAAAATTTACCTAAAGATGGTACCAACGCAATCAGCACAATGAATTATTGTACCACTAAAATTAAAACTTATGAGAAAATTATTCTTTTTTACCGTCTACGCGATAGCATTTGCGACGGTGCTGAGCTCGTGCAATACCCCCCAGTATGTAGGGCGTTGCGATGGGGCAGAAGTCATCAGTAAATCGTCCAAAGAAGGCAAAGTTTACGGCCTTCGTTGGAAAGAGGAGGTCGTCCTTCCGCCGAGTTTTTTGTTTTTCGGGGAAGGAATAGGTTCTGGAACGGTTTATTTTTCCAACGACAAAAAGGTATGCTACCTGTTTGACAACACAGGAGCGGAGGTCTTAAGCGGCCGCAAAAGCATTAAAAAGAAGTTGGACTTCGAG
>CALXVX010000029.1 GCA_944392215.1 uncultured Alphaproteobacteria bacterium
TTTTCATCAACAACAATAATATCCGGCAGAAGGGAACTATCTTTTTCTATGATGTTATAATCTTTGGCATAGTGGCTGATTTGGTCTGACAAATCAGCGGCAAAAACATCATCTTCTGACAACAGCAAAATGTTTGGCATTAGCAAATTCCTTAAAAATTAATTCCAAGGCCGCTCACAAAAGCCCAGCCCTGATTATTGTCCGCAAGCGCAGAAGAATCACCTTCAAA
Organism: uncultured Alphaproteobacteria bacterium; assembly: GCA_944392215.1. Classification (GTDB taxonomy): domain Bacteria; phylum Pseudomonadota; class Alphaproteobacteria; order RF32; family CAG-239; genus CAZU01. Next base: position 230 of record CALXVX010000029.1, read on the forward strand.
ATCCACATGCGCGGCGGCCAAATAGACATCTATGTATTTATTCAGCTGATATTGGTTGGAAAGAATCCATATCTTATCTTTATTTTCCTTGCGAGAAGCTTTTGATTCAAAATAAGACAAGGCTGCCTCAAAGGGACCTATCTCATAGCCAAGCCCTATGTCCCAGGCCTCACCCTCACGGTAGTTATCAAACAAATAAGGAAGCCTTGAATCTTGAGAAGCTTGTTTGTCTTGACCGTCTATATAAGTTTTACGCCAGCCTCCGCCTAAACTCCAATTGCCATAGCCAAATTTCAGCGAAGCCGAAAATTCGGTATCATCATCATGATAACGGGCAGCGGCAAAGGAGGCATCCATATTCAAGCTGCCAAGCTCCTGAGTGGTATAAAGCGCGCCGATATAACCGTCTTTTCTGGAATAAGAGGCGTGTTTATTTACCAGCCCTCGGCGGTTGTAGGCATCCGGCACATAGGTAAAACCCATTGCCGTGCCATAAACTTCCGGTGAAACGTAGCTAATCTTGGGCGCAACGCCGTCGGTGTTGATATAGGTGCTATTTAAGGTAGCAAAGCGGGTTTCTTTAGAATCTCTCTGCCAGTTTGGGTTAGAGATAAAATCTACGACATCGCTGTTGTTGCTCAAAGCCCCCACAGAAGGTGCTCCGTCATGAAACTGGGCGGCAACGTTGAATGTTTGACCCAAAAGAATCCGCCCATAAGGACTATCGGCAATAGCATAGGCCTCTTCGCCCCAACGGCCTTGATTGTAGTTTTGGAGTTCTCTATCAATCCCCCCCATCAGGTCCAAGTAAAAGCCTAAGTTATATTCTTCATCTTCTGAAGTATAAACGGCAGAGGTGTTTATCTCACCAATACCGACGCCGTGGTTGTTTTGGTCTTTTTTTTCAAACCTCTCGGCAACATCCGTATAGCCATAGAGCCCTTTTGCTTGGCCCGAAACTTCAAACTCCCATTCTCCGGCTTTGGCAGAAAAAGGCAGCAGTCCCAGCAATGCAATTATATATATCTTCTTCATTGTTTCTCCGGCATTTGCGATGCTTTAGTTTAGCCCCAGGAATCCCCGCCGTCAACAGATTATATTTCCAGGCAAGCTCCCAAAGCCGGTAGTGGCTTAATCAAGCTGTAACCCGCACCACTCCCGTTGGTCGGGGTGCTGGTCGGTGGTGCCTTAGCCAAACAATCTTTGCCCTTCCAAACAAATTAATTGCATTTTAATTTTTCTGCTCTAATATCTTTTCCGCAGGGGCGAGTTGCTCCTGCGGAGTATCAAAACTCCTCTCAAGAAAAAGAACAACTCCTTTATGGGGAGCCGGGGGTATAAGGCTATGCTCGAAGAACCCGGACTGTTCTTGAGCAGTTTTGAACTCCCCACCTTGATTTTTTAATCAAGGTGGTTTTGTTTTAACTAACAAAATTTAGGAGTTTGAAAAATGATATATTCTAAAAATCAGTCAGATAAAGAAACGGCAAACCTTTTGTGGCGCAATTCAAGGCGTGAACTCGGTCAGGATTTGTTCCGTCTGCGAAGCCAAGCCAATATTACTCTCAACCGCCTCTCCCAAGATACCAACCTGCCTGTTTCGATTATAGATCACTTGGAAACCGGATTTGGACAGTTTGATCTCGGAAGCTTGCTTAAGCTAACTCGTTTCTATGGCAAAAGTATCAAAATCTCTCTGATAGATGCCACTACCTCTTCTCTTGAAGACTAACTTAAAAACCCCCGCTGGATTTCTCTTGCGGGGGTTTTTGTTTTCTCTGGTTTTAGATATCCAAATTGACCACATTTAATGCGTTTTCTTGAATAAACTCTTTGCGGGGCTCAACCACGTCACCCATCAAGGTGGCAAAGGTTTCATCCGCCTCTTCCATGCGGTCTATCTTGACCTGCAGAAGAGAGCGTGCCTCCGGGTCAAGTGTGGTTTCCCACAACTGCTCGGGGTTCATCTCGCCCAGTCCTTTATAGCGCTGGATGGTGATGCCTTTCTTGCCGGCGGCAATTACCGCATCTACAAAGCTTACCGGTCCGTGTATCTTCTTTTCAAGCCCTTGCTTGGAAACCAAAGTGCTCGGGTTGGCAAAGTTTTCTCTCAGGACATCTCTTAGGCCGTTTAAAACCGGAGCCTCTTGGCTGTCTAAAATATTGGCGCCGACAATATGTTTCTCGGTTACGCCTCTTAGGGTTCTTGAAAACAGCAAAGTGCCGTCTTCTTCAACAGAAGCTTTCCAGCCGCGGTCATACTCGGCCTCCAAATTATCAAGGCGGGCAACAAGCTTGTCTAACTCACCCTGCAGTTTGGCTTTGTCATGCAAAAGCTCTTGGTCAAACAAGCCGCAAATGGCCATTTGCTCAATAACCTTTTCCGGCACGTTTTTGCTTAATGTCCCTATCAGGCTGCGCGCTTTGCGGTTTTGTTCCACAAGGCCAATCAAATCCTGGCCGGCTATTTGCTCGCCGTCTGCCAAGGTTAAGGTAGCGTCATCACAACCACCACGGATGAGGTAGTCATCCATCTCTCTCTCGTTCTTGATGTAGAGAATCGAGTTGCCTTTTTTGACCTTATACAACGGCGGCTGCGCAATATAAACATATCCCCTTTCAATCAACTCCGGCATTTGACGATAGAAAAACGTCAGCAACAATGTACGAATGTGGCTTCCATCCACATCGGCATCGGCCATGATGATGATTTTGTGATAACGGCATTTATCGGCATTGAAATCATCGCGCCCAATGCCGGTGCCGAGCGCGGTGATGATGGTGCCAATCTCGGCCGAGTTCAACATCTTGTCAAAACGGGCACGCTCAACATTCAAAATCTTACCACGCAAAGGCATGATTGCTTGGTTGCGGCGGTGGCGACCTTGTTTGGCTGAACCACCGGCGGAATCTCCCTCAACGATGAAAACTTCTGACAAAGCCGGGTCTTTTTCCTGACAATCCGCCAACTTGCCTGGCAGTGAGGCCACATCTAAGACACCTTTGCGGCGAGTGAGCTCTCTGGCTTTGCGGGCGGCCTCACGCGCGGTGGCCGCTTCCACAATCTTGCCAACGATGATTTTAGCCTCATTGGGATGCTCATCCAACCACTCTTTGAGTTTATCATTAACCACGCTTTCTACAACCGGGCGAACCTCTGAGGAAACCAACTTGTCTTTGGTTTGAGATGAAAATTTCGGATCCGGTACTTTAACCGACAACACGCAGCTTAAGCCCTCACGCATATCATCACCTGAAAGTTCAACTTTCTCTTTCTTCAAAAGACCGTTCTCGCTGATGTAGTTGTTGATGCAACGAGTTAAAGCTCCGCGAAAGCCTGCCAAGTGTGTGCCACCGTCTTTTTGCGGAATGTTGTTGGTGAAGCAAAGCATACTTTCGTTATAAGCATTGGTCCACTGCATGGCGCAATCGACCTGTATATCGTTCTTCTCACCGCTGAAAGCGATAATTTCTTCATGCAAGGGAGCTTTTGATTTGTTGAGATGTTTAACAAATGCCTGTAAGCCGCCTTCATAGTGGAAGTCCACCTCTCTCGGCTCAGCACCGCGATTGTCTATCAACTTCAAATAAACACCGGAATTTAAGAAAGCTTTTTCACGAATGGCACGTTCCAAAGTCTCAAAATTAAACTCCGTCATTGTAAATGTCTCAGGCGAAGGGAGGAAAGTCACCTCGGTTCCATGGCGGCCGGGGGCATCTGCAACAACTCTCAAATGCTCGGTAACATTGCCGTTGGCAAAAGAGGCAAAATGCTCTTTACCCTCACGCCAAATGCGCAGTTTGAGCCATGTAGACAAGGCATTTACAACCGAGACGCCTACGCCGTGCAAACCGCCGGAAACCTTATAGGAGTTGTTATCAAACTTACCGCCGGAGTGGAGCTCCGTCATGATGACCTCTGCGGCAGAGATACCCTCTTCCTTGTGCAAACCGACCGGAATACCACGTCCGTTGTCGCGAATGGTGGCAGATCCGTCCGGATTTAAAATAACCTCGGTTTTGTCACAATAGCCGGCTAAAGCCTCATCAATGGCGTTATCCAAAACTTCATAAATCATGTGGTGAAGGCCGGAGCCGTCATCGGTATCACCGATGTACATTCCGGGGCGTTTGCGCACCGCATCCAAGCCTTTTAGAACCTTAATCGAATCTGCACTATATTCTTTTTCTTCCTTAGCAATTTCTGCTGCGGTCATCTCTGAACTCATATCTTATTTTTCCTTACATTTTCAACGATTTTTCTATGAGAAAATATAGAACATTTTCTCAAAATTACCAAGCAAAAAAGTGCTTGTTACCCCCATTTTTGTGCATAAAATCAGTGGGCTTCTGTCCAGGTGTTGCCGATACCTAATTCAGCATTGAACGGAACATCAAAATCCACCACTTTTTCCATTGTTTCTTTGATGAGTCTCGAGGCCGCCGTCAACTCATCTTCCGGCACCTCAAAGACAAGTTCATCGTGCACTTGCAACAACATCTTTGTCTTTAGCCCTTGCTCTTTTAGCAATCTTGCCAGTCTGTTCATGGCTAATTTGATGATATCTGCCGCACCGCCCTGAATCGGTGCATTTATCGCCGCGCGCTCGGCATTGGCTACTAAGCGTTTATTTTTGTCATTAATCCCCATAACCGAGCATTTGCGTCCAAACGGGGTGACAACATAGCCGTGTTTATGGGCAAAAGCTATTGTTTGTTCCATATAAACTTTAATCTCCGGCATTTGGCGAAAATAGGCATCTATGTAGGCTTTGGCATCTGCCGCCTCAACCCCAATATTTCGCGCCAAGCCATAAGCCGAAATACCATAGACAATGCCAAAATTGATGGCCTTGGCATGGCGGCGCAAATTGGCATCCACCTTCTCGGGCGGAACCCCAAAAACATGAGAAGCCGTGGCGGTGTGAACATCTATGCCGGCGGCAAAAGCTTTCTTTAAGTTCTTAACGTCTGCCACCGCCGCAAGCAACCGCAATTCAACCTGCGAATAATCACAAGAAATCAGCTTACACCCGGGCTTGGCGATAAAGCAGGAGCGAATCTTCTTGCCTTCCTCACTGCGAATGGGAATGTTTTGCAAATTGGGGCTAACCGATGACAAGCGCCCGGTGTTTACAACCGTTTGCAAATAGGTAGTGTGAATACGCGAATTTTTATCCAACAAGGCAAACAAAGAATCCGTATAAGTCGATTTTAGCTTACTCAACTCTCGCCAATCTAAAACCTTTTGTGCAAACTGGTTGCCCTCAGCGGCAATCTCCTCCAAGATTTCGGCACCGGTTTGCCAAGCGCCGGTTGGGGTCTTTTTGCCTTTCAATCCTTGTTTCTCAAACAGAATCTCGCCAATTTGCTTGGGCGAGCCGACATTAAATTCCTCGCCGGCAATTTGGTATAAATCCTGCTCCAAAACCTTAAGCTTGGAATCCAAATATTCACTCAATTCTTTTAGAGCAACAGCATCTATCATGATGCCGTTTCTCTCCATCTCATAGAGCGTGCCAAGCAGAGGGCGGTCAAAATTCTCATAAACGGCAACTTTGCTCTCGCTTAGCAATCTTGGTTTCAAAACACTGTGGACCCTTAAAATATAATCAGCCCTTTCTGCCAGATAGCCCATTGCCGTTTGCTGATCCAGTTGCCCAAAAGAAATCTTATTTTTGCCGCTGCCCAACAAATCATCAAGATTTTGCAACGGCTCATCTTGATAATTTCTCACCAAATCTGCCAGGCCATGCCCATGCTCAGAGCTGTCCAAATCATAAGAAATTATTGAAATATCATCATATGATGCTATCTCCACCCCCGGCATTATCTGCTCTAAAAAGTGCCAGGAGGTCTTTAAGCTACAGCCGATTTTCAAAATCGCCGCATCTGCCAACAGCGGCAGCAAGTGGCTTACTAAGTTTTGCGCTGAAACGCCTGCCTTTTGCGTAGACAAAGAAAACAGGTCTAAATTCTCACCTTTGCCGGGCTCAAGATTTATGGGAATATAGCAGGCCTCTCCGGGCGCAACAGCCAAAGACACACCACAGATTTTATCAAATGTCGGATTATTCCCCTCGCCAATGACATCTATACTGAAGACCCTTTTCTCTTTTATCTTATCTAAAAACTTTTTAAGGCTAGCCTCACTGCCCAACAGCTCATAGTGCTTTTCGATATTTTTAAATACATTGTTCAACCCACGGTCTGCAATATCCGAACAGCGTTCAGACATCCATTTTTCCAAGCGTGGTTTTAGAGAATTGAAGCCATAAGTATCCACAAATTTACTCAATTTTGCAGCCTCGGGCGCACGGCAAATATATTCCTTTAGCGCATGTTCCACCGGCACATCACTCTTTAGTGTCACTAACTGCAGCGATATTCTGGCGTTTTCCATATTCTCAAGCAAAACCTGGCGGCGCTTTTCTTGTTTTATCTGGCCTGCATGAGCCAGAACCCCTTCCAGCGAGCCATAGTCATTAACCAACTGAGCTGCCGTTTTGGGGCCGATGCCCGGAACACCGGGAACATTATCGGTGCTGTCCCCAGAAAGCGCCTGAACATCCACCACCTTGTCCGGATAAACACCGAATTTTTCCCTAACATCTTCGGGCGAGAAAAACTTATCCTTCATGGGGTCATAAAATTCTACACCGGGGCGTATCAACTGCATTAAATCTTTGTCCCCGGAAACGATGGTGACCTCCATTCCCTCAGACAAGGCTTGTGCGGCGTAGGTGGCTATCAAATCATCTGCCTCATAGCCCTCCATTTCCAAATGATTCAAGTTTAAGGCCTCTACCGCCTCGTGGATGATTGAAAACTGCGGAATCAGATCCTCGGGAATTTCTTTTCTGGTCCCCTTATAGTCCGGGAAAATTTCGTTGCGAAAATTTTGCCTTTTGGCATCAAACAAAACCAGGCAATAGTCACAGCCTATCTTGGTGGTGAGGCGCAAAAACATATTGGTGAAGCCATAAACGGCGTTGACCGGTGTGCCATCGGGCGCAGTCAAGGGCGGAAGCCCGTAAAAAGCTCTGAATATGTAGCCAGAACCGTCAATTAAGCAAACTTTTTTGGGCATTAATCATTCTCCCGTTTATCTACAGGGTGGTGGTTATATCCTCAAATATATACAATAAAACGGCTAGCGCCAACAGATAAAAAGTTATTCACCAATAGAGAGGAAAAAACTGCGCTCCAAATTATCTACCGCGCACAAATCTGTTTTATAAATATCTTCGTAGTTTTCAATATAATCACGCAGGGCCAAGGCAACACAGTCATCCACACTGCGGCCGCTTTTTTGGGCAATCTTTTCAATCTTGTTTTGAAGATCATCGTTAACCATGACTGAAATCTTGCGCATCTTAAAATCTTCCTTAACTTATTTGTGATATTTAATATTCATTGTTTTAATTTATTTTACTCTTCAAGACAAGACTTAAAAAGGCGGGACTCGTGGCAAAAGCTCAGAAAAGAAAGAAAAAGACTCGAAAAAAAGAGTCAAAACAACGCGTTAAGAATCGGATGCGGCTGTTAAAAATTTTTGCCGTGTTGGTGATAACTTTATTAACTTATGTTGCTTATTGTTTAATCACTTTGCCAAACATGAGTGAAGCCATCAACCGCACCAGGCAACCTTTTACCACCATTATTGCCGACAATGGCAATGAGGTGCAAACTTTTGGCACGGTTTATTCGGAAATTATCCGCTCCGAAGAGCTTCCCCAATATGTTGTTGACGCCATTGTTTATACCGAAGACCGTCGTTTTTACAGCCATTTTGGCTTTGACATCATCTCCTTTACCCGAGCCATGATTGCCAATATTTTTGCCGGAAGGTACGCTCAAGGCGGCAGCACCATCACTCAGCAAGTGGCAAAAAACCTCTTTTTGACCTCTGAAAAAAGTGTGCGGCGCAAAGCTCAAGAGCTTCTCTTGGCCTTTTGGCTGGAATATAAATTTACCAAAGAGCAAATTCTAACTCTCTACCTTAATCGTGTTTACCTCGGCTCAGGCGCCTATGGCATTGAGGCCGCCAGTCAAAAGTATTTTCAGAAGACTTCTCGTGATCTCAATATGTTGGAAGCGGCCGTTATTGCCGGTATGCTCAAAGCCCCCTCTCGTTATAACCCCATTGCCTCAAAAGAAAGAGCTTTAGAACGGGCCAAAGTGGTGCTTGACATCATGGAAGAAAACAATCTGATTACCCTCGCCGACAAAGAGAGAATCCTAAAGATGCCTTTGGGAAGAGAAAAAAGCGCCAAAGTTGTCGGCGCCGCTTATTTTGCCGACTGGGTCTACAATGAGGTTAATGCCTATGTCGGCGAGCGCAATGATGATATCTATGTCTCAACCACCTTGGACCAGAATCTGCAAGAAAAGGCTTCTGCCGTTTTACGTGAGACCATTGCCGCCAACGCCCACCGTAACGTGACCCAAGGCGCAATCGTCATCATGGACTACAATGGTGCCGTAAAAGCCATGGTTGGAGGAGTTGACTACAACAAAAGCCAGTTTAACCGTGCGGTTTCTGCCCTCAGACAGCCGGGATCCGCTTTCAAACCTTTTGTATACCTAACCGCTTTGCAAGAAGGTTTTAAGCCAGAAGACACCATTGAAGACCGCCCCATCTCCATTAAGGGATGGCAACCGCAAAATGATGACCGTAAATATTACGGAACCGTAACCTTAAAATATGCTTTGGCAAAATCGCTCAACCTTGCCACCATCAATCTAGCTCAACAGCTCTCAGGAGCAGAAATCATCCGCAATGCTCGCAAAATGGGCATCAACACACCCATCCAGGACACCCCTTCTCTGCCGCTCGGAACTTTTGAGGTAACGGTTTTGGATCTGACAACCGCCTATGCCTCTATTGCCAACGGTGGGTATGCCGTGTGGCCATATGCCATTGAGGAAATCTATAATCGCGACGGCTTCCAGCTCTATCAGCGCGAATCCACTGACAAGACCCAAATTCTTGACCCTGTGGCGGTTTTGGAGCTAACCCAAATGCTTGAGAAAGTTGTGCAATCTGGCACCGGGCACCGTGCCAAAATCAATGGTTTTGCCGCCGGAAAAACCGGCACCAGTCAAGACAACCGTGATGCCTGGTTTGTCGGCTTTACCGATAGCTTGGTCGGTGCGGTTTGGCTCGGAAATGATGACAACTCTCCGATGAAAGGCGTTTACGGCTCCGGACTGCCCGCCCAAATCTGGAAAAAAATTATGCAATAGAAAACTCAAAAATAGTGCTTTTCTAATAAGTTTTATTATATATAATACGAAGAAGTTTTAGGCTTTTTGCCGGCGAATCTTGTCGGTAAATCAAATTGTAAATTAAAAGAGGGAAAAATGAGACAAAAACCTGTATTGCTGATGATTTTGGACGGCTAGTGATATCGTGAACCGAAAACCCCGGATAATGCCATTGAGATGGGACACACACCAAATTGGCACAGAATGTATGCCGACAACCCGCATTGCTTGATTGAAACTTATGGCTTGGCTGTTGGTTTGCCTGAGGGACAGATGGGTAACTCTGAGGTTGGACACACCAATCTTGGTGCCGGACGCGTGGTTATGCAAGATTTGCCCAAAATCGACCAGGCCGTAAAAGACGGCTCCTTGGCTAAAAATCCGGTTTTGGTTAAGATGATTGAAACCCTCAAAGCTAATGGTAAGGCCGCTCATGTGATGGGCTTGATGTCGCCTGGCGGTGTGCATTCTTCTCAAGACCACATTGTGGCTGTTTGCAAAATCTTGGCCCAAGCCGGCATCAAAGTTTGGGTTCATGCTTTTTTGGACGGGCGCGATACCCCGCCGGCTTCTGCTGCCCAATATTTGGCTGATTTTGAAAAAGCCGTGGATGGACTTAATGTTAAAGTTGCCACCATTGAAGGCCGTTTTTATGCCATGGATCGTGACAAACGCTGGGACCGTGTTGAGGCTGCTTATAACAATATGGTTTTGGCTGACGGCAAACACTTTGCTTCCAGCGAAGAAGCTATCAAAGCCTCTTATGCCGACAAAGTTACCGATGAATTCGTAATTCCTTGTGTTGTCGGTGACTATAAGGGTATGCAGGACGGTGATGCCATTTTGATGGCAAACTTCCGTGCAGACCGTGCAAGAGAAATTCTCTATGCCTTGGCCGATGCCGAATTCTCCGGCTTTGCCCGCAAAAAGATTGTTCATTTTTCCGACCATGTCGGCATGACTGAATACTCGGTTGACCATAACCGCTTTATGCACACCATGTTTCCGCCCGAGACTTTAACCAACATCTTGGGAGAAGTTGTGGCAGACCATGGATTGACCCAACTGCGTATTGCCGAGACCGAAAAATATGCCCACGTTACTTTCTTCTTTAATGGTGGTGAGGAACGCGAGTTCAAGGGTGAAGAGCGAATCCTGATTGCCAGCCCCAAAGTGGCAACTTATGACCTCAAGCCCGAAATGAGCGTCTATGAAGTAACCGAGCAACTGGTTAAAGCTATTGAAGACAAACGCTTTGATATGATTATTTGCAACTTTGCCAATGGTGACATGGTAGGGCACACCGGAATTATGGAAGCAGCCCTTAAGGCTGTGGCCGCCGTTGATGAATGCTTGGGCAAGGTTGAAAAAGCCATCAAAGATGTCGGTGGTGTGATGATTGTGACGGCTGACCACGGTAATGCCGAAAAAATGGTTGATGAAAAAACCGGCCAACCCTACACAGCTCATACTGTTGGCAAAGTGGCCGCTATTTTGGTCAATGACCAAAGCAATGTCAAACGCTTGAAGGACGGTGCTTTGTGCGATATTGCTCCAACCATGTTGGAGCTGATGGAAATCAAGCAACCTCTCGAGATGACCGGACATTCTTTGTTGGTGAAGTAAAACACTATGGAACTGAAAACTGCCTTTACCTATACCTTTTTTGTTGCCGGAGTTTTTTTATGCTCTGTGCAAACGGTAGAGGCGGTTTCAAGTTCTGACTTGGAAAAAATGGAGCAAAAAGTCCAGCAACAAAGTATGGAACATAAAAAGCTCCAGGCACAAGCCACTCAAATCAACCTTGAGCTCACCGCTGTCAGCCGAGAGATGGTTAAGGCGGCTAAGCAAATTCAAAATAACGAGGAAAAGCTCTCACAAATGGAGCGCCAACTCGAAAAACTCAAAACCGATTTGGCAGAGGCTGAGGTCGGCTTTACCAAAGAAGACGACAACCTCATCAAAACCCTGGCTGCCCTCCAAAACCTTGCTCTTAAACCAACAGAGGCTCTTTTGGTGCAGCCATTAACCCCCGTTGAGATTATCCGCAGTGCCATGTTGCTCAGAGAAACGGTTCCCTATCTGGAGGAAAATGCAGAGAAAATCCGTAAAGAACTTGAGACCATCGCCAAGAAAAAAGACTTGGTTGAAAAACAATTTGCGCAGATTTCAAAACAAAAGAAAGTGTTGGAGCAAGAACATAATCGGATGAAGGCTCTGGTGCAGAAAAAGTCTAAGATGCGCAACATGGTCGAAATCAAAAGCGAAAAAGCCAAGAAAAATGTTGAAAAGCTTGCCGCTCAGGCAAATGACTTGCGGGACCTCTTGAACAAACTTGAAAAGCAAAGGCTTGAAAGACAACGCCAAGAGGAAGAAAAACGCCGCTTAGCAGAGAAAAAAGCCGAAGAAGAACGCAAGTTGGCAGAAAAGAATCGTGCAGAAACAAAAACTGCCGACTTGATTAAATCTCATCCGCCAGTTATAACTGGTATGAGTACTGGTTTCAGACAGGCAAAAGGAACTTTACCGATGCCGGCCAGAGGCAAAATCATCACCGCTTATGGTGAACAAGTGGTTAAAGGTGTTTCTGCCAAGGGAATTACCATTCGAACCAGAAACAGCGCTCAGGTTATTGCTCCTTTTGACGGTTCCGTTATATTCTCAGGACCATTCAGAGGATATGGAAACCTTATTATTATTGAACACGGTGACGGGTATTTATCTTTGCTTGCCGGACTTGAAAGCATGGATGTCGAGTTAGGGCAAATGCTTTTGGCAGGAGAACCTGTCGGGCAAATGCCGGAAGATGGAGATGCTAAACTCTATATGGAAATTCGCAAAGATAACCAACCCATTGATCCACTGGCGTGGATAAAAGTTTAATTCTTTATGAAATAGGAAAAACACCATGGCAAAAAAATTATCTATCATCTTCTTCATCTGTTTTGGGTTATTGTTGGTTGCCGGCACTGACGCTTTGGCCAAAAAGGAAACAAAAACCCCTGAGAATGAAGACACTTATGAATTGTTGAATTTGTTCGGCGAAGTTATGGAACGCGCTAAAGTATCTTACGTGGAAGAAGTTGATGATAAAAAACTTATCGAATCCGCTATTAACGGAATGCTTGTTTCTTTGGACCCTCACTCAAGTTATCTGGATGAAAAAAGTTTTAAATATATGAATGAGCAAACCAAAGGCAAGTTCGGCGGCCTGGGAATCGAAGTTACCATGGAACAAGGTGTGGTTAAGGTTGTTTCTCCTATTGATGATACTCCGGCCTCAAGAGCAGGCCTGAAACCCGGTGATTATATCACCAACATTGATGGCGAAAATGTTGTCGGCATGAGCCTTAATGACGCTGTTGACAAGATGCGCGGCAAACCAGGCTCAAAGGTTAAACTCACTATCCGCCGGATTAATGAAAAACCTTTTGATGTTACTCTCAAGCGCGAGGAAATTAAAATTCAGTCGGTTAAAAGCGACCTCAAGGCCGATGATGTGGCCTATATCCGCATAACTTCTTTCAGTGAGGATGTTGACAAGAACATTGAAAAGGCTCTGAAGCAACTTCAAAAGAAAGCTGATGGCAAGTTGGCCGGTGTGGTTTTGGATGTTCGCAACAATCCCGGAGGTTTGTTGGAACAGGCGGTAGCTGTTTCCGATTTATTCCTAAATCAGGGCGAAATTGTTTCTACTCGTTCACGCAATGCCGAGGACACTATCCGCTACTCTGCGCAGGATGGAGATATTATCAACGGACTGCCTATTGTTGTTCTGATTAATGACGGGTCTGCTTCTGCCTCTGAGATTGTGGCCGGGGCTTTGCAAGACCACAAACGTGCGGTTTTGCTCGGGGAGAAATCTTTCGGAAAAGGATCTGTTCAAACAGTTATTCCTCTTGGAAAATATGGAGCAATGAGGTTGACAACCGCTCGTTATTATACTCCGTCTGGTCGCTCTATTCAGGCAAAGGGTATCGAGCCGGATGTCGAAGTTCATCCTGCAAAGGTGGAGGAAATTAAAAGCTCCTACAGTTTTAGCGAAGCTGAATATGGCAATGCGCTCAAAAATGAAAAGGCTGACAGTGAAATAAAAGACAAAAAAGAACAAACGCAAAATGATGACTGGCGCACCGATTATCAGTTGTCTCGGGCCGTTGATTTGGTTAAAGCTCTTGCCATTTATAAATCTACCGAATAGGAGGACCTACCTTTGGTGCAAAAAGTTACGTCTTATAAAATTTTGGCAGTTGTTGCCGTTGCGGCAGTAGCCGTATTAGCTATTGTCGGCTACTGGTTTGCAGATGAGAAGAGTGATCCCGTTTATCTTTCCAAAATAGACAAGCTGATGTTTGACAAAAACAACCAAGCTCCGAAGTTTGTTCTAACCCTTCCTGATCTTGGAAAAAAACAACAAAGCGGCGGGGCTCCTATTATTTCGGCTTCTCCAGATATATTCCCCCTGCCAAAGGATTTGCCGGAAACATCTTCTCCTTCAGAGCCAGAAACTTTGACTGAAATTATTGCCCAAATACCAAACCTTAATCAGCTAACGGATCAACAACCCTCTATAACCCTTAAACATCTTGGACAAGATGTTGAACTGGTCGAAAACCAGGGGACTTTGACCTTGCCAAAAATAGCCTCTGATGGAAGAAAGCCTTGGAGCGAATATGGTGAAAGTGTTAATGTTTTGCCAAATTTTAAAAAGGTTGCGCTTGTTATAAAGGGATTGGGGCTTGACGCTCTTTCTCTGGATAAAGTGGCAAAAGGGTTAGCCTCTGAAGTTTCTATTTCACTTTCACCTTATGCCTTGGATGCTGAAAAGAAAATTCTTGCCGCCAGACAATTCGGGCATGAGACTTATGTTGATTTACTCTTGTCTTCAAAAGACTTCTTAAAGTCTGACAGCGGCCCAATGTCTATGAGCTTAACCATTAGCCAGGATGAGGCCTTGCAACGACTGAAAAGAAGTCTTTCTATCGGAGCTCCCGTCGGTGGCGTGGTTGTTAATGACGGAATTGCTGATGAAAGTAATCAAGAACTCCTGGCTAAATTATTTACAGAACTAAAAAATAGGGGGCTCATGCTGATTGACGCTACCCATGGCGACGGAGTTAGTCAAATCAAAATAGAGGGATTGGCCAGACGAAAGGCTGATGTTGTTATTGATACTGATTTTGAGAGAGAAACTATACGCAAAGCTTTTAAAAAGGCTGAAGAGATCGCCTTCAGTAAAGGGCAGGTGGTCGTGGTAATCGACCCTAAGCCCATCGCTGTTATTGAGGCCTATAAATGGGTTAACAGCTTTTCCCCTCAGGTTTCTTATGAAGAAGCAAAAAATATGGAACTAACCAAACCTTTTGCCTTAGTTCCTATATCTAATCTGGTGATGGAATGATGTCAAAATATCGCCCGAACGTCGGTATTGTTGTATTCAATGCCGCTAAAAAAGTCTTAATGTGTGCCAGAGCTGACTGTTCTGATTTGCAATGGCAATTTCCTCAAGGCGGAATTGATGCAAATGAAACCCCTCTTACTGCGGCTTTTAGAGAACTCAAGGAGGAGACAAATTTATCTTCAGTCAAACTTGTGGCAAAATTGCCACAGCCTTTACGCTATGACTTTCCGCCAGATATTGTAGCCAAACAACAAAGAAGGGGGTCTTCTTTTGTCGGACAGGAACAGCACTGGTTCTTGTTTTATTTTTACGGCAATGACAAGGAAATTGACTTTCTTACTCATCCTCAAGAAATTGAATTTAAAGCTTTTGAATGGGTCAATATCTCAGAAGCTCCACTGAAAATCATCAACTTCAAAAAAGACGTTTATTCAAAAGTGGCTCAGGCCTTTGCACCATATATTCAAAATTACCAAGAAAGATAAAACCATGGCAGCAAAATTTGCAAAAGAACGAAGCTTGGTCTTGAGTGCCGCTAAACAAGGAATTAAGGGAAATCTTCACCTTTCTTCTGCCCAGAAAAAATATGTTAAAAACTTGCTCCTCTTTGCTTTGATGAACGCCTCCGGCAATGAAACAGTGACTAATCGCAATTTTATTAAACTGGTAAACAAGCTTTTTAAGGGCTTTTTGGTCAAAATTATTAAAGAAAGCCTTGATGACGATGATGATACGGATTTTGAGGAGGCCTTAAATGTTGAACTCAATAAAATCATGGCTGACAAAGATCTTCTTGATGTCAAAAACCTTGAAGAGGTTTTAACTCCTGAGACAATTAATGCCTTTCTTAAAAGCAATACTCAGGGCATTTCTCAAAGCCAGATATTAAAACGTTTGCTTGCTCTGAGAGAGGTGAAGGCTAATTACCGCGAAACGCCTGAGGAAGAGAAAAAAAGAGAACAGCACCGTAAGGAATATGAACTGCAACAGCAGCGACAACGGATGATGGAAGGACATCTGCGCTCCAGAAGTTCTTATGAGCGATAATAAAAAAGGCACCATTTTGGCGCCTTTCTTGTTACATCTATTCCGGAAGGTTACTTCTTCAGCTGAGAAGCAACCTCTGCGGCAAAGTCTTCTTCTTTTTTCTGCAAGCCTTCTCCCAGCTTGAAGCGAACAAAGCCGGTTATCTTGATGTCTGCGCCAAGCTCTTTGGCTGCATCGGCAACAACCTGTTTTACTTTCTTGTCAGGATCCATGATATAAGCCTGCTCTTCAAGAACAACTTCTTCATAGTATTTACGAATCCGGCCTTCTACCATTTTCTCAATGATATTATCCGGTTTGCCTGATGCTTTAGCTTGCTCGGTGAAAATTGCCTTTTCGTGAGCAACAGCCGCCGGATCAACACTCTCAATATTTAAGAACAGAGGTGCAGATGCGGCAACGTGCATAGCAATGTGCTTGCCCAATTCTTGCAATTTGGCTTTGTCTGCTTTGGACTCTAAGGCTACCAAGACACCAATTTTACCAATATTGCTGCCGGCAGCATTATGGATATAGGAGGCTACAACGCCTTCGTTTACATCCAATACGGCGGCACGGCGCAAGGTCATGTTCTCGCCAATCTTGGCAATCATATCTGTCAAACGTTCTTCAAAAGTTTTACCGCATTTCGGGCAGTGAAATGCCTTCATATCGCAAATCTCGCCGGCGCTCTTCAAAGCAACAATCGCGGCATCGGTAACATATTCTTGGAAGATATCATTCTTGGCAACAAAGTCTGTTTCTGAGTTTACCTCGGCGATAGCTCCTCTGTTTCCTTCAACATAAACAGAAACCAAACCTTCGGCTGCAATACGGCTTGCTTTTTTGGCGGCAGTAGCCAATCCTTTTTTGCGCAGCCAATCAACAGCTTCATCCATGTTTCCGTTGGCTTCTACCAAAGCCTTTTTGCAATCCAGCATACCGGCACCGGTGCTTTCTCTCAGCTCTTTTACTTTTGCGGCTGTAATTTCTGTCATCTTTTGTTCCTTCTTTTGTGATTAATTTGCGGCGATATTCGCATCTTTACCAAATGCCAATACCGCCGCTTGTGTGATAATATTTCTAATCTGGTTTAGAATTATTCGGCACTTGCCTCAGCAGCGGCCTTCTTGGAAGCTCTCTTGCGAGCAGGCTTTTTGGCCTCAGCTTCCTCTTTCTCAACCATCTCATCAACCTTTACGCCCTGAGCTGCAATTTGAGCGGACATACCGTCCAATACAGCTGCTGAAACCAATTCAGAATAAAACTGAATGGCGCGAATGGCATCATCATTGCCGGGAACCGGTAAATCTACTGCCTCCGGATCTGCGTTAGTATCGCAAATGCCAATGACAGGAATACCAAGCTTCTTGGCTTCTTTGATAGCCAAAGATTCTTTGCAGGTATCAATTACAAATACCAAATCCGGCTGGCCACCCATGTTCATGATTCCACCAAGCTCTTTGTTGAGTTTCTCCTGCTCTTTTTTGAGATTCAGTTGCTCTTTCTTGGTGTAGCCTTCATATTCGTTCTTCTCGGCCATTTCGTTTAATTTAACGAGACGAGAAATTGATTTATGGACGGTCTTCCAGTTGGTCAGCATTCCGCCCAACCAACGTTGGTTAACGTAGTATTGCCCACATCTTTCGGCATTTTCCTTGATGATGTCTTGAGCCTGACGTTTGGTGGCTACAAACAAAACCTTTCCGCCGTTGGCAGCAATCTCACGAGTGGTGGCCAAAGCTGTGTATAACATTGGGTAGGTCTTTTGCAAGTCAATAATGTGAATATTGTCTTTTTTGCCGTAAATATACGGAGCCATCTTCGGGTTCCAACGACGAGCGTGGTGTCCGAAGTGAACGCCAGCTTCAATCATCTGACGCATTGTAAATGTAGGAAGGGTCATTATTTCTTATCCTTTTCCGGTTAAACCTCCGCAGATCCTCTTGAGCCTTTTTTCCAAGGCACCGGAGCGAAACAATAAAAATGTCCCGCCAAAATCTGCGTGTGAATTATGAATCGGCACCATTACCGATCCGTGTGCATTTCTATACTTAAATTATTATTTTGGCAAGCATTTTTTTTATTAAAAATCTAAAATGATTGTCTTGAATCTGTCGTTGTATATTTCTGGTTACTACCTATTCAAAAAGCTTTTTAGTTTGTCCAAATCTTTTTATTTAGTGTTGACACCTCCCTAAAAACGTACTACCATAGAATATATTGGTTCGTTCGGAGGATGAGATGTTGAGAAAGCTTATATTGGCAGTAGCCTTTTGTTTGAGCCTTATGCCTGCGGCACAGGCGCGTATCTATTATCTTCCGGACTA
>CALXVX010000030.1 GCA_944392215.1 uncultured Alphaproteobacteria bacterium
CATTGGCGAGACGCTGGCGCAAAGAGAGGCCGGCAAAGCCGTTGATGTTTGCCGTGAGCAGATTTTGGGTTCTGTTCCGGCCGATTCGACAGCATCAGACACTGTTATTGCTTATGAGCCTGTATGGGCAATCGGCACCGGTAAAGTTCCGACCACGGCAGATGTTGAAGATGTTCATGCGGCTGTGCGCAAAGTTTTGGCCAAGAAGTTGGGCAAAGGCAATGCTAATAAGATGCGCATTTTGTACGGCGGTTCTGTAAAACCGGGCAACGCCAAAGAGCTGTTGAATTTGCCTGATGTAGACGGAGCCTTGATTGGCGGCGCCAGCTTAAAGGCTGAAGATTTCTTGGGTATTGCCAAAAATGCCGGTTGTTGCTAAGAAGAGATAAAGAAAAGGAAGATAAAATGGGAACAGTTTTATTAGTAATTCACCTCTTGGCCTGTATTTTTTTGGTTGCGGTTATTTTGCTGCAACGTTCAACTGGCGGAGCTTTAGATGGTTTGGGCGGCGGTTCCGGCGCCTCAAACTTCTTAACGGCTCGCGGCACAGGCAATTTTCTAACCCGCACCACGGCGATTTTGGCTGTGATATTGTTTATCACCAGTATTTCGCTGTCCATTTACTATAAAGGGGTCCATCGCCCGACAGGCTCCATTTTGGAGAGCGCACCGGCCCAAAGCACTCCGGCAGAGCCGATAGCTCCAGAGGCTCCGGTAGCGGGAAAATAGATGAGGTTGAGAGCTCACATACAAAGGCACCTAAGTCTTAGGTGCCTTTGTCACTTTAAAATGTAACTAAAAAAGGTAAGTTAAATGTCTGAACAAACAAAATTTATATTCATCACCGGGGGTGTCGTATCCTCTTTGGGCAAGGGTTTGGCTTCGGCCTCTTTGGCATCAATATTGCAGGCGAGGGGGTTCAAGGTCAGAATGAGAAAATTAGATCCGTATTTGAATGTTGACCCCGGCACCATGAGCCCTTATCAGCACGGAGAGGTTTTTGTGACCGATGACGGAGCCGAGACAGATTTGGACTTGGGGCACTATGAGCGTTTTTCGGGAGTTGCCTGCCACAAGACAGATAGTGTAACCACCGGCAAAATATATCAGCGAGTGATAGACAAAGAACGCCACGGAGATTACCTTGGCGCGACCATTCAGGTCATTCCGCACGTTACTAATGAGATTAAAGATTTTATTTTATCAGACATAACAGACGAAGATTTTGTGTTGTGCGAGATTGGCGGCACTGTGGGTGATATTGAGGGGCAGCCATATTTGGAGGCTATTCGCCAGGTGGCATATGATTTGGGGCGCGAGCGAGCCATGTTCATTCATGTGACATTGCTGCCATATATTCCGACAGCAGGAGAGCTAAAAACCAAGCCAACACAGCACTCGGTTAAAAAGCTGCAAGAATATGGAATCCAGCCGGATATGTTGTTATGCCGTTCACAAATGCAGATTCCACAGAACGAGAAACGCAAGATTGCGCTGTTTTGCAACATCAAGGAGGAGAACGTTATTGAGGCATTAGACGTCAGCAGCATTTATCAGGTGCCGATAGCTTATTCGCACGAGGGAATGGATAGGCAGGTTTGCAGGCATTTTGGCATTCCCTGTGACGATGAGCCGGATTTGAGCAAATGGGAGCATATAGTGGAGACCCTCCGCCATCCGGAAGGAGAGGTTAGAATAGCGGTTGTCGGCAAATATACTCAGCTTTTGGAGGCCTACAAGTCACTAAACGAGGCGTTGACCCACGGTGGAATTGCCAACAAATACAAAGTGAAAGTCAAATGGATTGATTCAGAACTTTTAGAAAAAGAAGCACCTGAAGACCACCTAAATGACGTGAGCGGCATTTTGGTTCCCGGCGGTTTTGGCCAGAGAGGAACAGAGGGCAAGATAAATGCCATTCGCTATGCCAGAGAGCACAAGATACCGTTTTTGGGCATATGTTTTGGTATGCAGATGGCGGTGATAGAAACCATGAGAAATGTGGCAGGAATAAAGAATGCCGGCACCACAGAGTTTATGAAAGATTGTGAGCCGGTTGTAGGACTGATGACCGAGTGGGACAAAGACGGTAATAAAGAAGTTCGCAGCCAAGACGGAGACTTGGGCGGCACCATGAGGTTAGGCGCATATAAATGTATTTTGAGCCCGAACTCAAAAGCGGCCAAGGCCTATGGATGTGAGGAGATATCAGAACGCCACCGCCACCGTTATGAGGTAAATATGAAATATGAGCCACAGTTGCGAATGGCAGGCATGAGCATAACCGGTAAATCGCCCGACGGTAAGTTGCCAGAGATTGTAGAGATACCGGATCATCCGTGGTTTGTGGGGGTTCAGTTCCATCCGGAGCTAAAGTCAAAACCCTTTGCCCCGGCACCGCTGTTTGTGGCGTTTGTTAAGGCGGCAATAGACAAGAGCCGCCTGCTGTAACTTAAGAAGCCCCGCCAACAAGCGGGGCTTTAACTTTAGTCGACGAGTTGGATATGGATTTTTTTGCCGTAGTATTTGGCTAAGATATAGAGAGAGGAAAGTTGCAAAGAGCGTCTGCCGATTTCCATATCATCCAAAATGTAGAGAGGTATTTGGGTATCATGAGAGAGCCTCTCTAAAGATAATTGCTTAGACATTCGCAACTGGTGAAGTTGCTGAGCAATAGTGCCGTAGTTTTGAATAAGTTCTTTGATAGCTTGTTTTTTATTATTCATCGTTTCAAACTCCTAAATTTCTTATTAAAAAGAAACCGCCTTTTAAGAAAAAAGGCGGGGAGTTCAGAACTGTACGAGAACAGTCCGGGTTCTTCGAGCATAGCCTTATACCCCCGGCTCCCCGTAAAAGGAGTTGTTCTTTTTCTCGTAAGGAGCTCTGATACTCCGCAGGGGCAACTCGCCCCTGCGGAAATGATATTAACGCATAAAGATTAATTTGCAATTAATTTGTTTGGCTAAGGCACCGCCGATTAGCGCGCCGACCAAAGAGAGCCGCGCGGGTCACAACTTGCTAATCGCACCGGGGCGTTCCCCGGCGGGTTACTGCTTGATTATGCCACTACCGGCTTCGGTAGCGCTTGACCAAGTGGTTGATAACACCATAGAGAGTGTTAAGTTCTTGCTCGGTTAATTGACCGCGAGTAAAGATATTGCGCAGATTGATAACCATTTTTTCTCTTTTTTCACCCACTCTGAAATTTCCGCAATCTTCAAGTAGGCTTTCAAGATAAGAGCAGAATTTGAGAATTTTTGCTTTTTCCGCCGGCGTGGTGTGATTGGTGACAAATTCTTCTTTGCCCAAATCTTTTTGGGTTTTGTAAAATTCATAGCCCACCAGCAAAACTGCCTGCGAAAGGTTGAGCGAGCAGTGCTTGGGGTTGAGGGGAATATTGATGATGGCATCAGCCAGGCAGATATCACGGTTATTAAGTCCGGTTCTCTCAGGTCCAAACATCAACCCGCAGCGAATGTTGTTTTGGAGCTTTTGGGCTGCTTCATGGGCGGCAAATTCGGCACTTAAGACAGCCTTTGTCTGGTCACGGTGGCGAGCAGTGGTTGCAGCCACCCATTGCAGGTCGGCAATAGCCTCTTCGGTTGAGGTATAGACTTTGGCGTTATAAAGAACTTCCTCAGCATTGGAGGAGGCTGCAATAGCTTTGTCTGAGGTGTGGTCTTCTCGTGGGTTGACAAGACGCATATCATAAAGTCCGCAGTTCATCATGGCACGAGCGGCCATACCGACATTTTCTGCAAGTTGAGGTTCAACCAGAATGATAGAGGGGGTAAGGGTACTCATTTATTGTTCCTGATTAGTTCTTGGAAAAGCATTATCTAAAGGGTCAACAAAAGTTTCTTGTAGATATTTTTGCACATCTTGTCTGCTTGCAGCATTAACTTGAGGAGCCTCATAAGGCACTTTGTCGCCGGGAGCTTTTTTAAGATTTTCTCTGCGATTTTTGATTTTTTGCAGAGTTTCAACGGCATCAAGCATTTTTTCTCTCTCGGCCTTGTTGGCATTTACAACAGAAGTTTGAATATTCTTCTGAATTTCTCTGCGGGCATAAATCTTTTGCTCTGGGGTAATTTCTGCGGGAGGAGGCAAAGGCAAGGTCTCTTCTGGGGTTGAAGCATCCGTTTGTGCCTGAAGGGCAATGTTTGCCGATTGAACTTCCGCAGGCTGCTCTACCGTGGTATCTGTCACAGTTTTAGGAGTGGCCGAGCCTAAAAGTTGAGCCAACGCTAAGGAAGGGATAGAAAATAAAAGAGCAGAAAGAATATATGCTTTATACATTAAATACGACCTTCATCTTAGTCGGTTGAAAGAATATCGATGCTGTTAAATAAGATGTTTTCCATATCCAAACCAGACTGATCCTCCACCACATCGATAAATCCGGAAAACATGGTGTCAAAAGGATTACCCTGGTGGCCCAGGCCGTCATAAGCTTCACGCAAATGTCTGGCATAAGCCTGGGGCATATTTTTAATTTTTTCATCATAACTTTCAGGAATTTTATATCCCAAATCGCGTAAATGTTGGGTAGCAACCAGCATATTATGTCGATTAACTTCGGGAGCAATCATTTCCTGTCCTTGAGCTTCTCCATAGGTTGTTGCTTCACCGATATAGTTTAATTTTCCATGCTGGCCGCTACCACGCCACGTCTGAATTCCACTTTTATCTCTTGCACGTGCCCAAGGATCAACAGGGAGAATCTCTGCGCCATTTGCAGTATCTTGGTAAACAGGAGCTTGGGTTACGTCAGTATTGGCAACATTATCTCCCATATACCCATCATTGGGGTTGATTTCCCATGGGTTTGCAGGCAACTGCGCCATAGCCGCCGTTGATACAAACAGTGCACTGGCGGTACTCCAAAGATAAACCTGTGTTTTCATGGCACCCTCCTGCTAAAAACTCTATAATACTATAGTACCACAAAAGATAGCACAAGAATAGTTACAAAATTGTTAAATGTCAGCTTTTATTGCTAGGCAAAGAGTTTTTGATTTTTGTTAATTCCTTTTCAAGCTGTTCCAGGCGATATTCCACAGGGTCTTTGTCAGCGGGATTAACACCGTAGGGATGAAATTTGTGGTCACCGGAGTGTTTTTTGAGAGTTTCATGCGCAGGCACGCCGACAACCGTTTGTCCGCTTGCCACATCTTTTAAGACCACGGCATTGGCGCCGATTTTGACATCATCGCCGATATTGATGGGGCCCAGCACCTGGGCACCGGCACCGACAACGACATTGTTGCCGAGCGAGGGATGACGTTTGGCCGTGATTTTGCCGTTTTTATTAAAGACGGTAACTCCGCCAAGAGTAACGCCGTGGTAGAGGGTGACATTGTTGCCGATTTCGGTTGTTTCACCGATAACCACGCCCATACCATGGTCAATAAAGAACCCTTTGCCGATTCGCGCCGCTGGGTGGATTTCAACGCCGGTCAAAAAACGCGCAATCTGAGAGAGCACTCTGGCAGTGAGTTTAAAATTTTTCTTCCATAACCAGTGGCAGCCGCGATAAGCAATAATTGCCTGTAGTCCGGCCGAGCAGAGCAGGGCCTCCAGGCGAGATTTGGTGGCAGGATCTCTGGCAATAACGGCATCAATGTCGTTAAGAATTATCTTGAATTTTGTCTTCATTTTGTGATACATTCCTGAAAATGTTAATAATTTATACAGCTTTTATGTATATATTTACGTAAAAGTGCTAAATTTAGGTTAAGAAAAATGACAGAAGTATTGTTTAACGGGCTTGCCGGCCGCCTAGAGGGCAGATATCATCAAAGTGAAAATCCCTCAGCGCCAATAGCTCTGATTTTGCATCCACATCCGCAATATGGCGGAACCATGAACAACAAGGTGGTTTATACCTTGTTTAGTTGCTTCCAAAATTTGGGTTTTTCGGTTTTGCGGTTTAACTTCAGAAGTGTGGGACGTTCGCAGGGCAATTTTGAAGATGGCCCCGGAGAACTGTCAGACGCAACGGTCGCATTGGATTGGCTACAATCCGTAAATCCTGAGGCACGCCAGTGCTGGATAGCCGGCTATTCTTTTGGCGCTTGGATCGGCTTGCAACTTTTGATGCGCCGGCCCGATATTAATAATTTCATCGCAGTTTCACCCCCGGCTAATGAGAAAGATTTTTCATTTTTGGCACCATGCCCGACTTCAGGATTAATCACGCAGGGTTGTACTGATGAAATTGTCACACCTTCAAGCGTTACAACCTTGGTGAAGAGACTAAACACGCAAAGGAATGTTTCAGTTGATTACGCCATGATAGAAGGCGCAGATCATATGTATAACAACCATTTGGTTGATTTGTACAAGACAGTTGGTCATTATATCATAGACGCCATGAAAAAGAAGACGCCGACCAAAAAACGCCGTGGCCGCCGCAGAAAGGTCGAGCTAGAAGAAGGCACCGAGGATGAGACCTTGTTGCTGGAGGGCGAGAGTGAGACAGATGACTTTGATGATGTAGATGACACTCCGCTAGATGATGAAGACGAAGAATAAAAATAAGAAGAGATAAACCTCCGCTTAGGTAAATTCCAAGCGGAGGTTTATTTATGTGGAAAAGTTTTCTCTAAATATAGCACGCAAGAGCAAAAAAAGATACAATAAAAGCTGATATATCAAAATAAGGACTAGTAGGGAGCAATGAACAAGATAAGTTTAACTGCAAGTATGCGGTCAAATTTATTGAGCCTGCAGAATATCAGTGGGCAGGTTGACGCTACCCAAAACAAGCTCTCTACCGGCAATAAGGTAAATTCCGCCATAGATAATCCGAGTTCATATTATACGGCACTGTCATTAAATAACCGCGCGGATGATTTGAACGCATTGCTTGATAGTATGGGGCAAGCAGTGAGCACAATAAAAGCGGCGACCACGGCCTTAGAAAGCGCCAC
>CALXVX010000031.1 GCA_944392215.1 uncultured Alphaproteobacteria bacterium
ATCAACACAAGACGTTGAGGTATCTGCCTTTTGGCCGGTGTCACAGCCGCTACCATCTGCCGTGGTGGCATATTTGTCCGGGTTGCAAATACATTTATCATATTTGCCGGCACAACTGCTGCCGGAAAGAACATATTCTCCGGTACAGTTGCCGCTGTTATAAATATAGGTGTTGGCACAAATAGTGCAACGATAACAAGAGAGGCCGGGAACCGATACAAGTGTGCATTCGGCACCACTCGGCCGCGAGGCGGCAGAATAGAGGCCGTAAGTATTACAAGTTGGTGTGGTTGTGTGTGGACTTGCATTACTTTGCTCGACCCGGCTCCCGTAGAGAAAGGCTCTTTGATAGTCCGGAAGATAATAGATACGCGCCTGTGCCGCAGGCATAAGGCTCAAACAAAAGGCTACTGCCAATAGAACTTTTTTTAACACCACACTCTCCCAATATACTAATATATTCTATGGTAGTACGTTTTTAGGGAGGTGTCAACACTAAATAAAAAGATTTGGACAAATTAAAATACTGACTGAAGCAGTAAATTATCAGAAGATAACCTGTTTTGCACCTTGACCAAAGGATATAAAAATACTATCTCTAACAAAGAAAGAGTATTAATTAAGAAATTTTTATGTATATGTATCCAAGGAAAATATTATTGACACTATTTGCCTTAGTGTTTATGGTTTGGTGCCTTTGGGGAATATCCATCGCCCTAAAATTAGGATATGACTGGTTGTTTGGAATATTAAAGGATTCGGAAGATTTTCCACAGGAGCTAGTTTGCTGGATAGGGATGTTTCCAATCTATGCTGTATGTCTGAGAAGAACGATCACATACTCAGAGCGCCAAAAACACACAAAATCGAGACGGTTAAAATAAACCGCCTCGTTTTTTTTACTAATGTAGGAAGTTTCTGCACAGGATGAATATGTTTTATTCTTACAGGAAAGTTACATCGCATTCAACAAAGATAATACAGGTGCAAATTGCAAGAAAAACCCGCAAAGTTTGCGGCCTTGCGGGTTTTAAAAGTGTCATACACAAGCACTTAGCGGTCTTGGCTCGGCATTGTCGCCTCTTTTTTAAGAGCGGCAATAAAGTCATCAAGCGCCATAAACTCTTGTTTCTCAGAGCCCAAACGACGAACGGTAACCGTGCCGTTTTCTTTCTCTTTGGCACCGACAACGGCAATAACCGGGATCTTGGCAACTGAGTGCTCACGGATTTTGTAGTTGATTTTCTCATTACGCAAATCCGTTTTGGCATACAATCCGGCCGCGCGCAATTTGGCCGCAACTTCCTCAGCGTAGTCGTTCATCTCGCTGACAATCGGGCAAACCACAACCTGCTCGGGAGATAACCAAAGCGGCAGCTTACCGGCATGGTGTTCAATCAAGATACCCAAGAAACGCTCAATAGAACCAAACAAAGCTCTATGCAGCATAACCGGCTGATGTTTCTCGCCGTCTTCACCAATGTAGCTGATGTCAAAACGCTGCGGCAGGTTCATATCAACCTGAATGGTTCCGCATTGCCACTCACGGCAGATGGCATCTTTGAGGATGAATTCCAGTTTGGGGCCATAGAATGCACCTTCACCTTCATTAATCTCAAATTCATAGCCATGCTTAGTGAGCGCATTGGCCAAAGCCTTCTCGCAGATATCCCAAATTTCATCTGAGCCAATACGTTTTTCCGGACGAGTAGAAAGATAAATCTTTACCTTGTCAAATCCAAAATCTTTGTAAATATCAAAAATCAGTTTCAACGTGGTAATGCATTCATCTTCCATCTGCTCAGGCGTGCAGAAGATGTGGGCATCATCTTGCGTAAATTCGCGCACTCTCATCAAGCCCATCAAAGAGCCGGAGGCCTCATAGCGGTTAACCTTACCAAACTCGGCAATTTTGAGCGGCAAATCACGATAAGACTTGATTCCCTGCTTATAAATCAACAATCCGCCCGGGCAGTTCATCGGTTTAATGCAGAACCATTTTTTATCTTCCGTTTGGCCGGAGTAGTTGTGGGCGCCATATTTTTCCCAGTGACCAGAGGTCTCCCACAAACAACGATCCATAACTCTCGGCGTAGAAACCTCAATATAACCGTTGTTTTCTTGGCGCTTGCGCATATACTCAATCAACTTGCGGTAGATTTTATAGCCTTTATCATGCCAAAAGACGGCACCGGGAGCATAATCAGGCTCAAAATGGAACAAGTCCATCTCGCGGCCGAGTTTGCGGTGGTCGCGTTTGGCTGCTTCTTCAAGCATTTTAAGGTACTCATCCAACTCTTTTTTGGTGTTCCAGGCAGTTGCATAAATACGTTGCAACATTTCCTTGGTGGAATCACCTCTCCAATAAGCGCCGGCAACTTTCATAAGTTTGAAAGCGTTTCCGATTTTTCCGGTTGAGGGAACGTGCGGACCACGGCACAAATCGGTAAAGTTACCTTGGGTATAAAGAGAGATAGTCTCGGATTCGGGCAAATCTTGAATAATCTCAGCTTTATAGTGCTCACCCAAATCATTAAAGAACTTGATAGCCTCATCACGCGGCAAAACCTTGCGAGTGATTTTCTCGTCGCGCTTAACAATCTCGTGCATTTTAGCTTCGATTTTTTCAAAATCTTCAGTCGTAAAAGGCTCCTTACGAGAAAAGTCATAATAAAAACCGTTTTCAATCGCTGGTCCGATAGTAACTTGCACATCTTTCCAGAGTTCTTTAACAGCTTCAGCCATCACGTGTGAGCAAGAGTGACGGAGGATAGCAAGACCTTCCTTATCCTTGCCGGTGATGATAGTCACGGTTGCGTCGGTAGTGATAGGGGTGGTCAAATCCTGGAGTTTATCATTAACTTTAACGGCCAAAGCGGCTTGCGCCAAGCCAGAGCTTATCTTTGCAGCAATGTCATAACCGCTGACACCGCTCTCCATATTCATCACACTGCCATCAGGCAATTTAATCGCAACCATATTAAAATTTCCTTTTTTTATTTTACTAAGTTATTGTTTTCATCCATCAATTCACGATAGACGGCTATCGTTTTATCACACATAATTTGTTTTGTGAAGTTTTCTTTTGCATTTTTTATGGCGTTTTTGGCAATTTTTTGCTTTTCTTTCTCATCCAGAGAGAGCGCCCAATCAAGAGCATCAGCCAAAGCCTGCGGGTCATCAAACTGGTAGAGCTTGCCGGTCACGCCGTCTTTGATGGTATCAAGCGAGCCGCCGATATTGGAGGCGACCACAATTTTGCCCATGGCTTGCCCTTCAACCGAGATGCGTCCAAAAGCCTCAGGCTCTATGGCGGTAGAAAGCACCACGGTAGAAACCTGCATCAACGCCTGCGGATCCAAAACTTTGCCATAAAAGCCGACCCGATTGCTAACCTTGAGCTTTTTTGCCAGTTCTTTAATCTCGTCAACATACTTAACTCTTCCCTGGGCATCACCGGCAATCACGCAATAGCAGTTAGTGTTTTTCATCTTTGAGAGAGCCTTTACCAGTAAATGTTGCCCTTTCCAACGGGTGATTCTGCCAATCAACGTCAGAACCGGTTTGTCCTCCGGAATATTGTACTCTTTGATGGTTTTTATGATTCTCTCTTGGGAAACAGACTTGGGGTCAAATTTTTCCACATCAACGCAGCGATGAATCAAGCGAAGCTTTTGTTCATCAACTTTTTTATAGTTTTTCAAAACATGATTTTTTATATGGTTTGAAATAACAATGACGCGCTCACCCATGGTCATGATTTTGTTGTATATTTTTTTGATACCCCAAGGGCCGAGGCCATAGGTTCCATGGAAGGTGGTCATAAAATGCACACCGGCCTTTTTTGCCGCCCAATAAGCACTCCAAGCAGGCGCTCTGGAACGAGCATGCACGATATTGATGCCGTTTTTTTTGATAAACTCGGCCAAAGCATTGGCGTTTTTGCGCATTTTAAAGATGTTTTTTGTTTTAAGCGGCAAGGTCAAATGCTTAACCTTCATCTTACTCAAATCTTTGGTAAGACGCCCGCCCTGCGAGGCAACAAAATTTTTAATTCCGTTCTCTTGTAAGGCAGAAGCAATTTGGACAGTGCCAATCTCTACGCCGCCCATTTCCAACTCCGGCAGCACTTGCAAAACAACGGGTTCTGTTTGTTTAATCTTAGTCATTGTTTTTTGTTCCTTATTAAATTTTAGAGGCACAATACAAAATTATGCATAAAATACAACAATTTTTCCCATCCTCCAAGCAAAATTCTTCAAGCATAAACAAGATTAGCAATATTGAATTATCTCCATTGCCAATTATTTAAAATTACAACTTAGATAAGAGGAGAAAAAAATGTTGTCTTGGCCGCGATATATCTCTGCTGTTTTATTGTTGATGTTTTTGGGGTATTTGGCCCCCAAAGCAACTTTGGCCGCATCAACGCAAAAGCAAAGAGAACTAACCTTAAGTGTTATTCCGATAGAACCGCAAGACATTACCATAACCTCAACTTATGTCGGCTATGTGACCCCGATAAAATCGGTTGATTTGGTGCCAAATGTCAGCGGTTATATAGAAGATGTGTTTGTGCAAGGCGGCCAAGATGTCAAGGTGGGCGATAATTTGGTTTTGATAGACCAACGAGAATATAAGGCAGATCTAAATGCTGCCATTGCCGCCACCACACAGGCGCAGGCCAATTTTAACAATGCCAAAGTTTATTATGAAAGAATCAAAAAAGCAGGCAAAAAAGCCATCTCTCAAACCGAGTTTGATAATGCCAAGGCTGAGTATTTGAGCGCCTTGGGCAATCTTGAGGAGGCAAAAGCCAACCAAGCCAAGGCCCAAGTGATGTATGACTACACCGTGCTGCAGTCATCAATTGACGGTGTTGTCGGCAACGTTGATTTAACCAAAGGAAATTATGTGGCTCCCGGCAGCGGTGCTTTACTCTCGATTATCCAGTATGATCCGATTCGGGTAGTCTTTTCAATCTCTGATAAAGAGTATTTAAATGAAATCGCCAAACAAAACGGAGCACCTTTGTTTGCCGGCGAAAAAATCATGCTCAAACTTTCAAACGGCAATTTATACAAGCCCTTGGGTGAGTTTAAATTTACGGACAATAGTATTGATAAAGCCACGGGATCTGTGGCCGTTTATGCAGATTTTGCCAACCCCAATCATGAGCTGATGGCCAATGCTTATGTAGATGTATTATTAGAAAAAAATGTTAAAGATGCAGTTTTGGTCAGACAAAACTACGTTGTGTTGAGCCCGGATGGTAATTATGTCTACACCATCAAAAATAACCAGCTCTTAAAAACTCCCGTAACCATATTAGATGAGCAAAACGGCAACTATGTCTTGGCCAACCGATTCGCCAAAGGAGAATATTTGGTGACAGACAAGG
>CALXVX010000032.1 GCA_944392215.1 uncultured Alphaproteobacteria bacterium
CAGTGATACACGCAATTACTCTGTTTTCTATATATTACCTGTTCCATATCTCCTTTATAGCGCGAAGATATGGGTATGTCTACATCTACCTGCTTACGCAGGTAGTGTTACGTTCGAATCATAAAAAGGGTGATAACCTTACAGTTATCACCCTTTTACCAGTTTGACTCAGCACGACACAAAGCTCACAATTGCCGGATTAAATACACGCAATGAAGCAAAAAGTGTCGGCGAAATTTCACTTCCAATCCACAGAGGCTCCCAATAAGGCTGCAAGTCAATTCGTTTCACCTTATGGCTTAAACGCCAAGATGCCTCTTGATACTCTAACAACAAGTTTTCTCCGCAGAATACATTGATTTCATCCCGATGTAGGATGACAAAAGGAATTTTTTTAACTTTCCAGCGGCGCATGTTAAAAGCCCAACTTTGCCAAATTTCATCTTTCCACTCCGGTAACAACATCCGAACAAAACGTTGTACAAAAAGCAGCACTTCTCTGGCATTTACGCCCGGCCAAGGCGGCAGTTGACGCACCTGGCTCAAAAGCACTTGGGTTGCCTGCTTACATGGTTGTCTGTAACAATGAATGGCACCCAACCTAAAAGCCTCTATTAACCCTGCCGCGTTAACTGTCATTGTCTCAACTGGTCCGCTGGTCTTGAGCAAAGAAATTTCCATCATTTTTTCCTGGCCAAAAGCTCTATTAGCTTCTTCAATGGCTTGTCTGTTATAATTCATAATTAAAATAGAATTAGAGAAACAATAAGAAATAAAATTAAACTATCCCTAACATTAAAAAAATTTAAAGTCAATCAAACAGAAATTACCAAAGGAATTTTATGCGTTAAAATCCAAATTCCAGGTAGTATAACGTGCGGCATCTTCCTGCCAATTTTCTCTGACTTTCACAAACAAGAAGAGATGCACCCTTTCTTCCAAAAGATCTTCTATTTCTTTTCTGGCCGCCTGCCCGATACGCTTAATCATCTGCCCGCCATGCCCCAAAACAATAATCTTTTGGTTATCTTTCTCAACATAAATGGTAATTTCCGCACGAATAGAACCATCTTCTCGCCGCTTCCAGAGCTCCGGCTCCACCGTCAAGGCATAAGGGAGCTCCTGGCGCAAAAAGAGAAACAATTTTTCTCTCACAATTTCCGCCGCCAACAATTTTAGCGGCATATCAGAGATCTGGTCTTCCGGATAATACCACGGGCTCTCCGGCAAGTGCTCCGCCAAATATTTATAAAAATCATCCGTGCACTGCCCATTTAAGGCCGAGATAAAGAATGTCTCCTTGAAATTTCCCTCTTGGTTTATAG
Source organism: uncultured Alphaproteobacteria bacterium (assembly GCA_944392215.1). GTDB lineage: Bacteria > Pseudomonadota > Alphaproteobacteria > RF32 > CAG-239 > CAZU01. The sequence continues at coordinate 1,326 of CALXVX010000032.1, forward strand.
CCTGGCTCAGACCAAGTAGTTTTTCTTTTGCCACCAAATCTATTTTATTTAAAACTAAAATTGCCTCTATTTTACGTTTATTGAGCTTGGCAATAATACTTCTGGTTTCATCATCAAAACCGCGCTTAGCATCCACCACCAAGACAACAATATCAGCATCCAAAGCGCCTTCCCAGGCAGAGCCGACCATCGCTCTGTCGAGCCGCCGTTTAGGCTTAAAAATACCGGGAGTATCCACAAAGATAATTTGTGTGTTTTCATAAATGCCAATCCCCTTCACCAAAGTTCTGGTCGTCTGAACCTTAGGCGAAACGATTGAAACCTTTGAGCCCACAAAATTATTGGTGATGGTAGATTTTCCGGCGTTCGGCGCTCCAATAAGCGCCACAAATCCACACCTTGTGGCAGTCTTGCTCATTTGGATATCCGCTCCAACATTTTAGCGGCGGCATCGAATTCTGCCAATTTTTTGTTATGTCCATGCCCCAACACATCTGCCGCACCTTCAACCTTAAGGCGCACGGTAAACCTTGGAGCATGCTCCGGCCCGTCACGCCCGACAATTTCATATTGGGGCACCCCAAGCCCTTTGATATGCGCAACTTCCTGCAAAGTTGTTTTGGCATCTTTAGGCGGCGCCACACGCTTATCAATCAAATCTTTCCAATGCAAATTCACAAAATTAATGGCCGCATCAACACCACCATCAATATAAATGGCACCGATGACCGCCTCGCACACATCACAAAGCACGCTTTCGTTTTCTCTGATATCCTCATCGGCCACAATCATAAACTTGCCAAGATTGAGAATCCTTGCCACTTCGGCCACAGTTTCTTTGCAAACAAGAGCTGTAAATCTCTGCGACAAATTTCCCTCCGGCTCAGAAGGGAAAATCTTATAGAGCAAAGAAGCAACCGAAACGCCCAAAACTCTATCGCCCAAAAACTCCAAACGCTCATAGTTTTTGGCCACATGAGAGTTAACAGAAGAATGCGTCAAAGCAATCTTCAAAAGATTTTCATCCTTAAATGAATGTTGGAGTATATCTTCCAGTTCTTCCATAAAACCAATCCTCAATGGATACTGTTAAACAAACGAGACCAACGAATTTTCTTAGGCCATGTCCAAGGTTTATACCAAGCATCTTCATCATTATGAGAAAAGAACAAGAAACGAGCCTTACCAACCAAATTTTCTTCGGGCACAAAGCCGACATTAACACGACTATCATCGGAACGGTCACGATTATCTCCCATCATAAAATAAGTTCCCTGCGGTACCTTTACCTCACTAAACTCATCATTATCTTCACTATCAGATATTTCCAAGATACGATGTTTGACACCGCCGGGCAAAGTCTCCACATATTGCCGATAACGTTCGGCATTTCCGTTTCGATCTCTCATTACAAAATCTTCTATCTGTTCACGTTCAACCTTTTTACCATTAATAAAAAGACGTCCATTTTCAAGCTTAATTGTATCCCCCGGCAAGCCGATAACCCTCTTAATAAAATCGGTTCGATTATCTCTCGGATATTTAAAGACGACGACATCACCGCGTTTGGGAGAATCTTTCCAAATACGCCCCTCAAACAATGGAATACTCCACGGCAGAGAATGTTTGGAATAACCATAGGTGTATTTAGAAACGAACAAATAATCCCCGACATAAAGAGTCGGATACATGGAACCTGAGGGGATTTTAAATGGCTCAAACCACAAAGTTCTGATAACAATAGCAATCAAAATTGCGTAGACTATTGTTTTTATGGTATCGCCAAAGCTTTCTTCTTTATCCATTAATTTTCTCTTTTCAACAACTTACAAATTTATGCCATCATATACGTTTTTTCATTTGAGGCAACCTATTTTTTCAATCACCACCACAGCCTGGGCCATTGGATAGTCATCAGAGAGAGACAACCACGCGGCAAAATTTTCACCTTCACTTATTCTCTGAACCTGCTCTAGAGCCTTATTATAAAATTTAAGCAAGGGGCGTCCCTTCTTATCGTGGGTAACCTCAATATCACACCAAGTAATACCTCCCCTAAAACCGGTGCCCAAGGCCTTAGATGCAGCCTCTTTAGCGGCAAAGAGTTTTGCCATTTTAGCCGGGCATCCATAACTTCCACCCTCTGCCTCACGAATAGCCTTTTGCTCCGCTTTGGTAAAAAGTTTCTCTAAAAACCTCTTGCCATAGCGTTCAGACGTCCTTTCAATACGTCCGATATTAACAATATCTGTTCCGATTCCCACAATCATAAGCACAAACCTTTTTATTTTTTCCGGCGCCGGCGGCTGATATTTTCAAGTGCGCTTTTAACCAGATAGTAGCTAACAAACCAAGTAACGATGTAGTAAGGAATACACCCCACCATCATTGGCCATAGAATAGGCCATATATCTTGAAAAAACAAGCTAAAATCGAAAGTCATCAACGCATGCATTCCTTTTTCAAAAAAACGCAAAAAATCGACCTGCGTTGACGAGGCATATTCAGCGCCCAATATCTTACGCCCCGTATAAAGAACGGATATCCAAATAAAAGGAAAAGTCCATGGATTTCCGGCCGCCGTACCCAAAGCACTGGCTAGGATATTTCCGCGTAAAAGAAACGCTGTTATGGCCGCCAAGACAAAATGAAAACCAACAAACGGCGTAAAGGAAATTGCCACTCCGCAGGCAATTCCAACGGCAATAGATTGTGGTGTACCCTTCAACCGATGCAGACGCATCATCAGATACTGAGAATAACGTTTCCAACCACCCTGCGGCCAAACACTATTGCGTAATTTTTCCCAAACAGAAAGTTTCTTCCGCCGTCTAAACATAAAACAACCTCCTTCAACTTGTGCATTTGAGGTATATAACATTAGAAATACGGAAAATAAAGCCCAAGCAAAAAAATACTCAGAACTTATTGCATTGACCGAGAAACATAAGATACCACTTTTGAGGCTTTAAGCGCCGCGATAATATCGGTCAAATGCTTCAAGTCTTTTACTTCAACATCGACCAAAAGTTCAAAATAGCTAACGGTTCGGTTGACGATATTAAGATTACAAATATTTCCGTTGTTGCGGGCAATAAGATTAGAAAGCTCGCCAAGAGACCCCGGTTCATTAGAAAGCATCAATTTCAAACGTCCGACATGGGGGGTATCATCAGCCGCATCTCCCCAAGAAATATCCAACCAACGCTCAGGCTCATTGGCAAATTTTTCCAAAAGCTTACAATCAATGGTATGAACAGCCACTCCCTTACCGGTTGTAACAATCCCGACAATTCTGTCACCGGGCAACGGATGGCAGCAACCGGCAAAATGCACGGCCATTCCGGGAATAAGCCCTTTGATTTTAAGCGGCTCTCCCTTAGACTTATCTTTTTTGGGAGTTTTTGAGATAAAGGACTTAACCACCTTGCCAATTTTAGATTGCTTATAACCGGGGTAAACGGCTTTCATAACATCCCAAGCGGTGACAAGTCCCTCGCCGACTTTGGCATAAATATCATCTATTGATTCGGCTTCAAAATTAGGCAACACATTAACAATGGCTTTTTCATTAAACTCCAAATTTTCACCCTTGAAAGTGCGTTCCAAAAGTTGCTGTCCCAAAGTGATGAATTGGTCGCGTTTATGAGCTCTGACATAACGCCTGATGGCGGCTTTAGCTTTGCCGGTAACAACAAAGCGATCCCATTCGGGAGATGGGTGTTGAGCCTTAGAAGTCAAAATTTCGACCTGATCACCATTTTGCAAAACCGTACGCAGCGGCCGAATTTCACCGTTAATCTTGGCCCCCACACAGGTATCTCCAACAGAAGAATGCACGGCATAAGCAAAATCAACCGGCGTAGAATTTACCGGCAGCCCGATTAAATCGCCTTTGGGTGTAAAACAAAATACCTGATCATTATACATCTCGAGCTTGGTATTTTCCAAAAACTCTTCCGGGTTAGAGGCCTGCTCCAAAATTTCCAACAGTTCTCTAATCCAACGGAAGTTTTTACCGACAACTTTCTCACCCTGTTTATAAGCCCAGTGGGCAGCCACGCCTTTTTCATTAACCTCATGCATCTCATGAGTTCTAATCTGAATTTCAATACGCGTATTCTCAGGACCGATAACTCCGGTATGAATAGACCGATAACCATTGGGTTTAGGAGTAGAAATATAATCCTTAAAACGCCGCGGCACCATATGATATTTGCTATGGACAACACCCAATGCCTGATAGCAGGCCGCCACGTCATCAACAATAATCCTAAATGCCATAATATCGGAAAGTTGCTCAAATGAAGCATTCTTCTGTTGCATTTTGCGCCAAATTGAATAAGGAGACTTCTCCCTACCCGAAACCTCGGCCTTAATTCCGTTTTCCTCCATGTCTTTTTGGAGTTGGGCAATAATTTTCGGGACCAGATTACTTCCCTGCTCTCTCAAGAAATTAAGACGAGCTTGAATAGATTCATAAGCTTCTTTGTGCAATTCCTTAAAAGCAATTTCCTCTAGTTCAGTCTTAACCTCTTGCATACCGATACGCTCGGCCAAAGGTGCATAAATATCCAAAGTTTCCTTGGCTATTCTTGCTCTTTTTTCCGGAGCACAAAAATGCAATGTCCGCATATTATGCAGTCTATCGGCAAGTTTAATCAGCAAAACACGGATATCTTCAGACATTGCCAGCAATAATTTTCTAAAATTTTCCGCTTGCTTGTTGTTGGCTGATTTCTGCTCAATCATTGCCAATTTGGTAAGTCCGTCAACAATCTGCGCGACCTGATCTCCGAATAATTTTCTGATTTCCTCGATAGATGTATCCGTATCCTCAACCGTATCATGCAAAAGTCCGGCAATAATAGAAGTTGAATCAAGCTTAAATTTAGTCAGGATACCTGCCACCTCAACCGGATGAGAATAGTAGGGATCACCTGAGGTACGGAGCTGTGCCCCATGTTTCTTCATTGCAAACACATAGGCCCTGTTTAAAGCATCTTCATCTGCGTTAGGGTCGTAAGATTTCACCAAATCAACTAATTCATACTGTCTGAGCATTTTCCAAGGCCGTCAAATAAAAAAACGAAATTATTGCTAATGTAACACCAAATTATTTAATTTAGTTTAAAGACGGTTCAAAGTAATTGCAACAAAAAAAACGAGTCGCTCACGCGACCCGTTTTTTATAGATAGTCCCAAAGACTATTCATCATCGCTGAAATCTTCACCGGCATCAAAATTATCATCACCGGCTAAATCATCATCACCGAGCTCTCCGTCCAAATCAACATCGCTGTCAGCATCGGCATCCAAATCCAAAGCATCGTCATCACCGCCGTGAATTTGCATATTGTCGTCCATTTCAGCCTGCGGCAACAAACCGGTAAACTGCTCATCCAAATCAGAAAGTTCTTTCTCGGCAGCCATAATTTCAAGCTCTTCCTCCTCAGGTTCCTCAACCTCAACATATTTCTGCAAGCCCATAACCAGTGAACGCTGAAGCTCCTCAATACTGACAGTTTCTGCAGCAATTTCACGCAAAGCAACCACGGAGTTTTTGTCATTGTCCCTAGCAACGGTCAATGGTGCCCCAGCCTCAATATCCTTGGCTCTTTGGGCGGCAACCATCAACAATTCATAACGGTTAGGAATTTTATCAATACAATCTTCTACAGTAACGCGAGCCATTTTAAATCACCTTTTACCTAGAGTTAAAACATTTTGCCAATTGGTATACACCAGCTCAAATAAAAAAAGCAACAAAAAAATAAAAAAAATATTATGAATCAATACATTATCATCTTTAATTTTCGATTCGCAAAGAAGTCCCTGCCAGCTTAAAATTATATTTTTTCCATTTCTGCTCCAACAGCGGACGATTTTTCTGAACCTCAACCACATCGGCAAGCGGCGCATTATAAGCAGAAACAATGGCTTGCATGGTTGCGTAGCGAAAAGCCTGAGATTTGGGGCTTAGTTTGTTGATTTCATCATCATAGAGGCCCAACTTATAAGCACGAATAGCCTGCATCAAAGAAGAGCTAATTCGCGATAAACGATAGGCCTTCACGGTCTTATCACAAGTATAGGCCCACTCATTGAGCGTAAAACCCTCACCAGCCACTTTTCGAGCCAATTCTAGCTCTTGGCCCATAAGACGAGCCTTTTGCACCAGCCTTGCACAAGGATTAACACCTTCACGCAAACCGGCAACAATAGCCGGATTTTTATCAAATTCATAACTCCACAACATAGAAGATATTCGGCTCAACTGATAGCGATTATCCCCTGTCTGATACCAATCTTCCACCGCATCAATCGTGCGGGCAAACGCCTGAATATCTGCCGATGTCAGCAAAGAATCAGGTGTGGGTTTAATAGTGCGTAGCTGGCTGCGCCCAGGCTTTTGAGGAAGGGCGTTAGGCATAAAGTCCTCAGGCGGCACTAATTTCTTGAGTGCGGCAAAGAATTTAGGATCATAGACCACTTTGGGATGATAAGGAGTCATCTGCGGACGCTCAATTTCTCTGGCATTTTCCGGCCACATTTCAGGCATAAGAATATAGTACAAAAACGGAGACAAAAACTCAATATCTTCTATATCTTTCAGCTGCGGTGCGATTCGCTTTGGAAACTGATGCTTTGTTTCTTTGATGCCGGGCATGTTCAAAACTTTTTCCGACATATTGGGAATTTCAAACAGCATCGGCCCGATATAAGGGAACATTTCCTTAGGCAAAGCCTTCAGAATTTCCAAGATATGCTCCTCTTCTTCCCACTTAAGGCGCTTTTCATTAATTCCATAGGTTGCCGCACGCGCATAAAAATCACGGTCAAATTCGCCGGTCAAATCCCAAACACTATGATACTTCTTATCATAATATCGGTTTTCACGATTAAAAATCTCCTCCAACTCAGCCATAGGCGGCAAAGTATCTTCCTCAAGATTTATCTCAAAATCCTGCTTATAGTCAGCCATAGCGGCATTGGCAGATTTTCCGCCCCCAAGCACGCAAAAGAATAAAACAGCCACAAGAAGTTTATACATTTAGTCCCGAGCCATCCGTAAAGTATAAGTTAAGACCAAAGAGCCGTTTGCCGGAATCTCAAGCTCCCAAACAAATTTGCCAACCTCCTCGGAAGCGTGCGGCAAACTTTCTTTTACCAAAGAAACATCTCCATAAGTTTGCTGTATAAATTCCAACTTGGCAACCTTATTCTTGGTATTATGGACGGTAATTTCAAAATCTTTTTCCGTCACCTTATCCGCAATTTTCCTTAAAGCCACAAGTTTTCCATCAGCAAAAATATCGCTGACCTTACCCGCCTCAAGCTCAGTTTTTTCGCCTTTGGCAAGCTGAGGAAAGCTGGTGCCGCCCGCAAACTGCAAATTGCCTTTATCGTCTTTTTCAAAAAAGCGGATATCTCCCTGAGGTAAATTACTTTGCTGCTCATTAACCAAAACATAATAAAGTGACGGTTTCAGATTTTTAAAATTCTCTCCGGCCCCGCCATAGACGGCATTCAAAGAAGAATTGAGCCGATAAAGAGATTGATATTTAAAAGCAGAACGAACAAATTGAACCTGCTTACTTTGCTTATTCCTGATATCGGTTTTAAAAGGCAGAGTATAGATGTAATACTCCCCCAGATTTTCGGGAGACAGGTTACCGCCGGTTGCCACACTCTCTGCGGCATCATAAGAATTTTTAGCCGCCATCATCAGCATTCTGGGCTGGACTTGAGGAGTGCTGGGAACGCTAAGCTCCCCGGAAACGACCTGAACCTCAGCATTTTTATAATCAATTCCAGATTGATTACTAAGAGTAATAAATCCCTCAATATCCATGTTGTCATCTGCTGCAATTTCTGCCACATAATCAGCCTTCCAACTCATTCCAGAGGTCAGATAAGAGAGTTCAAGCGGCATATTTTGAGGATTTTCATTTTGTATTTTTGCACTTAAAGTAGGTTTAAGGCGCAAATCTCGCGGCAATTTTTCAAAAACGACGCGGCCGGGGAAATTAGCCTCAATCCCATAATCGAACTGGAGCAACGGCGAACCATAAGAGGCATTAAGCAACAAAGCCGAAGCAAAAATATTTTCACCGTTAGCCGGATTACTCATCACCGTTTTCACCTTTTGACCAACATACTTGTCTAAAAGAGAACTATAATCCAAGACATCATATTCATAGTTTGTTTCCAAAACATTTAGCCCCTTGCCCTCAATCATGGCAGTTGCCGGCTGCATTTGCTTGGCCACGCCCTCAAAAGCCACATCGACAAGGCCAACAGGCAAGTTAACATTGCGCACATCGCGCACAAGGGCAAGATTTTGATTATAAATTGTCAAAGATATATTTTGAGGAGGCAAATTAATCTCCTGAGCCCCCAATGAGGTTGCCAAAGTTGTTGCAAATAGCAAAGTCAAAACGGCCAAACGCTGCATAAATTCCTCCCTTATTGATAGATTATGTAGAATATATAACCTAAAAAAAGCTAAAAAAGAAGAAATAAAATAAAAATAATCTGGACTCGCGAAAAATATTAGCCTAATATCAGGACATACAAGATAAAATTTTACGCAAAGGAGAAAAGCCATGGCCTGGACAGATGAAATGGTCGAACAGTTAAAAAAGATGTGGCAAGAAGGTCTCACTACGGGTGAGATTGGCAGGCGTCTCAATGTTTCAAAGAACTCCATTGTTGGTAAAGTTCACCGTTTGGGTCTATCAGGACGTCCTTCTCCCATCAAGAAAAAAGAAGATAATGGGCAACAAAAGGCTACCGTAGAGAAAAAACAGGAAAAAGTAGCAGAGAAGAAACCGACCTCTACCCCAGCTTCGACAAAAACTGCAGCAACTCCGGAACCTGCACCAACTCCGGCTCCAAAACCGATATCGGAAAAAATCGTCAAAGATAAAAAAGAAGAAGTTGAGCTGCCGGAAGAAGAACTCAGAGCCCCTTTAGCCAAACAAGAAAGAGTATTTAAACCTGGGCATTTGTTCTCTTTAACAGACTTGGATAATCACACTTGCCGTTGGCCGATAGGTGATCCTAAAGATGAGAATTTTCATTTTTGCGGCAAAAAAGTGAGGATTGGTCAGACTTATTGCGATGAACATTCCGCAATAGCCTACGTCAAACCCGGAAAAAAATAGCTGCTATACAAAAAGCGCCGACACCGGCGCTTTTCTTTTGATTGGAGCGGGTAACGGGAATCGAACCCGTATCCTAAGCTTGGGAAGCTCACGTTCTACCACTGAACTATACCCGCACGGCACCTCACTTGATAAAACAAAAAAAACATCTTGGCAAGTAAAAACTTTATATTTTGCTGGTATTTTAAAAAAGAACGTGATATAAAACGCGTGAATAGATTCTAAAGCCCCGCGCGGGCATCTTCTAACCGGCCGGCAGATTAGGCATAAAACCGTCTATCTGAAGGCCTTTCTATATTAACGAAACTTAAGGATATAATATGTCGGAAGTTAAAATGAAAATGATGGATGGTAACGAAGCGGCCGCTTCTGTTGCCCACCGCATGAATGAAGTCTGCGTTATTTACCCGATTACCCCGTCTTCTCCGATGGGTGAATGGGCTGACGCATGGTCTGCAGCCAAACAAAAAAACCTCTGGGGCGTTGTGCCTGAGGTTCAGGAAATGCAATCAGAAGCCGGTGCTGCCGGTGCCTGCCACGGTTCAATCCAGGCTGGTTCCTTAACCACCACTTTTACGGCTTCTCAGGGTTTGCTCTTGATGATTCCTAACATGTATAAAATTGCCGGTGAGTTATCTCCGTTTGTTATGCATGTTGCTGCTCGTTCTTTGGCTTACCATGCTTTATCTATTTTTGGTGACCACTCTGACGTTATGTCCTGCCGCCAGACCGGTTTTGCAATGTTGTGCTCCAACTCCGTACAAGAAGCGCATGACTTTGCCGCCATTGCTCAAACCTCAACTTTGCGTTCCCGCGTTCCGTTTATGCATTTCTTTGATGGTTTCCGCACCTCTCACGAGATTAAGAAAATCAAATTGCTCTCTGATGATGACCTGCGCGCCATGTTGGAAGGCGTAGATTATCAGTTCAACGCCAAACACGCTCTGCGTCCTGAGGCTCCGGTTATTCGCGGTACTGCTCAAAATCCGGATGTATTCTTCCAAGGTCGCGAGGCTGCCAACCCCTACTACAACAAGGTTGAAGGCATTGTTCAAGAAGAGATGGATAAATTTGCAAAAATCACCGGTCGTCAATACAAGACCGTTGAATATGTAGGCCCCGCTGATGCTGAGCAAGTTATTGTTATCATGGGTTCTGGTGCCGAAACAGTTGATGAGACCATCACCTACCTCAACAACAACGGTTACAAAGTTGGCTTGATGAAAGTTCGCCTGTACCGTCCGTTCCCAAGCAAATCTTTTGCAAAAGCCCTTCCTGCTTCTGTTAAAGTTGTCAATGTTTTGGACCGCACCAAAGAGTCCGGTTCTATTGGTGAACCCTTGTACTTAGATGTTGTTGCAACCTTGACCCAAGCTTTTGCCAATGGCGAAATCGCCTCTATGCCACGCATTTATGGCGGCCGTTATGGTTTGTCCTCAAAAGAGTTCACCCCCGGAATGGTTCGTGCCGTATATGACAACGGTGCTTCTGCCAAACCGATTAACGGTTTCTCTGTTGGTATCAACGATGATATTAACCACACTTCCCTGCCCTACAGCGATGATATTGACACCGAAGGCAAAGATGTTGTCCGCGCCGTATTTTATGGCTTGGGTGCAGATGGAACGGTTGGCGCCAACAAGAACTCTATTAAGATTATTGCTGAAGATGCCGGAAAATATGGCCAGGGTTACTTTGTATATGACTCTCGTAAATCTGGTTCCATGACCACATCTCACCTGCGTTTTTCAGACAACCCGATTAAAGCGGCTTACCTGATTAACAAGGCCGACTTTGTGGCTTGCCACCAATTCCCGTTCATGGCAAAAGTTGATATTTTGAAGATTGCCAAACCGGGAGCCACTTTCCTGTTGAACGCACCTTACAGCGCAGAAGAAGTATGGGATCACCTGCCGATCGAAGTTCAACAAGAAATTATTGAAAAGAAATTGAACTTCTACACCATCAATGCCGTAGAGGTTGCTCGTGAGACCGGCATGGGTCAGCGCATCAACACCATCATGCAGGCATGCTTCTTTGCCATTTCCAACATTCTGCCCAAAGATGAAGCCATTGAGCAGATTAAGAATGCCATCAAGAAGACCTACAGCAAGAAGGGTGATGCCATTGTTCAAAAGAACTTTGCCGCTGTTGACGCCTCTTTGGCTCACATGCACAAGGTAGAGTACCCGTCACAAGTAACTTCTAAATTCCATCGTTCATTGCCCGTACCGGCAGATGCTCCGGAATTTGTAAGAAAAGTAACAGGAGAAATCATTGCCAACCGTGGTGATGAGCTTCCCGTTAGCGCCTTTGAGCAGGTTGTTGACGGCACCTGGCCGACAGGCACCACTCAATACGAGAAACGCTGCATTGCCACTGAGATTCCGGTATGGGATCCTGACACATGTATCCAATGCGGTAAATGCTCTCTTGTTTGCCCGCACGGTGTTATCCGCATGAAGGTTGCCACCGAAGAAGAGTTGAAGAATGCCCCCAAAGGTTTCAAATCAGCTCCTTACAAAGGCAAAGAGTTTGCCGGCAAGCAGTTCATTTGGCAAATGTCTCCTGAAGACTGCACCGGCTGCGGTATCTGCGTATCTGCCTGCCCGGCTAAGAACAAAGCCAATCCTGAGCGCAAAGCCATCAACATGGATCATATTGAGAACCATTTGGATGAGCAAAAAGCTTGCTGGAATTTCTTTGAGACCTTACCGTATGTAAAACGCACCGAGGTAGCCAAGAACTTGCCCAAGACCACTCAGTTAATTCAACCTTTGTTTGAGTTCTCTGGTGCTTGCGCCGGTTGTGGTGAAACCCCGTATGTTAAATTGTTGACTCAGTTGTTTGGCGATCGCATGGTTGTAGCCAACGCGACCGGATGTTCATCAATTTACTCCGGCAACTTGCCAACCACGCCTTATGCCAAAGATGAAAAAGGTCATGGTCCGGCATGGTCAAACTCTTTGTTTGAAGACAACGCTGAGTTTGGCTTGGGTATGCGTTTCTCAATTGATCAGCAAAACCACTTTGCCAAGACCTTGCTTGAAGGCTTGAAAGACAAAGTTGGTGCAGAGCTGACAGAAAAATTGTTAAACAACCCGCAATCAACCGATGTTGAGATTGACGAACAACGTGCTCTGGTTAAAGAATTGAGAGACAAGCTCGCCGGCATCAACAGCGCAGAAGCCAAACATTTGGATAAACTGGCTGATTACCTGATTAAGAAATCCGTATGGATTTTGGGTGGTGACGGCTGGGCCTATGATATTGGCTTTGGCGGTCTTGATCACGCTATTGCTTCTGGCA
>CALXVX010000033.1 GCA_944392215.1 uncultured Alphaproteobacteria bacterium
TTACCGTGCGTTTAAATTCTTTGAACCATGCCTTCTGGCACCTTCTTGGCTTTGATTTTTAACCATTTATTAAACCTTGTCAACAAAGGGGAAAACCTTGTGCATAACTTCACAAAGAAAAATGCCGCCCCTAGCGGAACGGCATTTCTTGTTACTTTCTGCTCTATGCTTAGAACAACTGCAGAACTGACTGTGCAGCCTGAGATGCCAAAGACAAAGAGTTAATTGCCAACTGCTTTCTGGTTTGCAGAGCCAACATATTGGCACTTTCCTCATTCATATCGGCCAAGGTCAATTTATCGGCACCTTCGGTCAATACGTTAATCAGGTTCTCGGTGAAGCTCTCTCGGCTTTGTACGATTGAGTAGTTGTTACCAAACTCAGATGCCCAGTTACGCAAAGTACTGATGGCGCCATCTACTGCAGTAATTGCTTCTTCAATCTTGGCTGACTGAGCTTCAACATCAGCCGCGACGGCATCATCATAAGCTTTTATAGCATTGTCTAAAGCTTTTTTCTTTGATCCATCGGTATCTCCGGCACCTGCTATAGCTTGATCATAAGCCTCTTGAGCGGTAGTAATATTCCCTTGTAATGTGGTATAATCAGATACCTTACCCCAATCGGCGGCATCATCCAACTCCAATCCGGTGGTATCGGCTGGCTTACCGGTAATCTCAAGTTTAGAGTCGCCTTTCTCGTTGAATTTTACGGTCAAGGTGCCGCCATCCAACAAGTTTACTCCCTTATAGCCGGAGTCTTTAGCGATACCGTCTATCTGTTTTAAGATGTTGTTGAACTGCTTCATGTAGCTGGCGCGCTCCTCAGCATCCGTACTGTCGGCTGCTGATTGTGCTACCGCCTTGGCTTGTGAAGCAAAGTCCGTAATCGCCTCAATTCCTTCATCGGCTGCTTGAATGGTCTGAATCGCCTGACCCATGCTGTCTAACAAGGCTGACAAGTCGCTCGCACGGTTGTTCAATGATTGTGCGGCATAGTATGATGACGGGTTATCTATTGCTGAGTTTACTTTTTTACCCGTTGATAATCTTTCTTGCGTCTGATCCATCAAGCTTTGCGTATTCTGCAAAGACAACAAGTTCGATCTCATGGACGCTGTTAATGATATTTCTGACATGGCTTTCCTCCAAATACTGTGGACACATTATAACTTGCGGCGTCATACTGACGCTACAGGTTATATAATAGCATAAAACCTCACCTGGTTCAATACTTATTTGTTAATTTATCTTAAAATTGGTAAAAAAAGCCTTAAAACTACAACTTAGGATTTAAAATATCGCCAAAAGCCGCATCTTCTTTTTCTAGCAAGCGGGCGGCCGCTTTGATTGCCCCGTAGTAGTCTGAGCGGATAATTGCCTCGTTTATTGGGGCAATATAGGGAATTAGACTCGGCGCGGCATTTTGCAAATCTCTGACGTATGTCAAATACAAATCTTGCAGTTCTGTACTGCCGCGAGAAAGGTACATTTGCTGCACCACAAAATAGACTCGGCGGCTCGGGGTGTTGGCGTCTTTTTCTCTTAAAATAAATTTCTCGCGCAAAATCGGAACATTGCCCTCTATGTAAAAACGGGTCCGCTCCCCGTCGTTGGTTATCAGAGCTTCCCCAATAATGATACTTTCGTGCGGTTTTAATTCTATCTTCAACGGCATTTTGCGCTCCTCAGTAAATTTTTTTGATTGAGCTTATCATATAGTGATTTTTTTATTTTGCAAATCTTTATTTTTTATGTATAACTAAAATCAACTTCGTTAAACTTAAGGACTATGTTATGACTTCTACTTTCAAGCAAGACCTGAGCGCTGAAGAACAAGAAATTTTTCTTAAGGCTCTTTTGTATATCTTGAATACTGATAAAAACTTTAAGCCCGCAAAGAATGAGTATCTTGTTCACCAAGCAAAAGAAATTGGTTTCCCGATGAAAAAATTGTCTGCCCTTAAGCCGGCTTTGAAGCCTGAAACTATTTCTAACGAGCTTTTGAAAATTCATAATGTGCGCCTGCGCCGTTATTTTGTGCGCGAAATGATTATGCTGGCTATCTCCGACCATGAGCTGACCGATGTCGAAATGTGCAATATATATAAAATCGGCACCGCTATCGGTATCAAACAAGATAAAATTAACGATTTTTTCCTTTGGGCGGCTCAGGGTATTGAATGGCAGGTGGAAGGAGTCCGCTTGGTGGAGGATGATTTATAAAATATTATGCAAGAACCCCCGATTTTTACTCTGAAAGGCGTCAGCCTCGCGTTTGGCGACAATCAGCTTTTTCAAAATGTTGAACTTTACATTAACCGTGGTGATAAAATTTCTTTGGTCGGTCGTAATGGCTCAGGCAAGTCTACTTTGCTTAAAATCATTGCCGGTATTCTTGAGCCAGATAGCGGAGAAATCTTTGTTCAGCCCGGAATAAAAATTTCCTATATGCCCCAAGAGCCAGATTTTGGTAAGTGCAAAACACTGCGTGAGGTCATACGATCCGGTTTGCCAAATTATACTCCCGAACAGGAATATAAGATTAATATCCTCATTGAGCAGCTCTCCATTGCCGCCGAACAAGAGGTGGAAAGCGCCTCCGGCGGGGAAAGGCGTAAGGCCTCGCTGGCAAAAGCCCTTATCAATGAACCGGATATTTTGCTTTTGGATGAACCCACTAACCACTTGGACATTGCCACTATCGAAAAACTTGAAAACATCATCAAAGAATTTCAAGGCGCCGTCGTGCTCATCTCCCACGATAGAATGTTTTTATCTAACACCTCGGGAGCAACTTTTTGGCTTGACCGCGGCAAAATGCATCGAAACAATAAGGGCTTCAAATTCTTTGAAGAATGGCAAGAGCAAATCATTAACCAAGAGATTATTGAGCAAAATAACCTCAACCGCAAAATTGCCGAAGAAACCGAGTGGCTTCACAAAGGAGTCACGGCCAGAAGGCGCCGCAATATGGGGCGACTGCGCAGACTCCAACAGCTCCGTGCCGAAAGGCGTGAACAAATTAAACAAATCGGCAACATTAACCTCAATATAGATGAGGGAGATTTTCGCTCTAAATTGGTGATTGAAGCCAAGCATATCTCAAAAGCTTTTGGCGAGCGCCAGATTATCAAAGACTTTTCTACCCGCGTTATTAAGGGAAACAAAATCGGTATTGTCGGACCCAATGGTGCCGGAAAGACAACACTTGTCAAGCTCTTAACCAAGCGTCTGGAGCCAGACAGCGGCTCTGTGCGTATCGGCAAAAATCTTGAAGAAGCATATTTTGACCAAAACCGCATAACCCTAGACCCTAAGAAAACTTTGTGGCAGACTCTTTGTGATAAAGGCGACCATATCATGGTGCAGGGGCATTTTCGCCATGTGGTGGCTTACTTGAAAGACTTTTTGTTTAAGCCAAGCCAAGCCCACTGCCCGGTTGTAGCCCTATCCGGCGGAGAGAAAAATCGTCTGATGCTGGCCAAGGCTCTCGCCCAACCCTCGAACTTTTTGGTTTTGGA
The DNA here is from genome assembly GCA_944392215.1 of uncultured Alphaproteobacteria bacterium. Taxonomy (GTDB): domain Bacteria; phylum Pseudomonadota; class Alphaproteobacteria; order RF32; family CAG-239; genus CAZU01. The sequence goes on from CALXVX010000033.1 coordinate 3,524, forward strand.
CGAGCCTACCAATGATTTGGATATGGATACTCTTGACCTTTTGCAGGAAGTGCTTGATGACTATGGCGGCACAATCCTTATTGTTAGCCACGACCGTGATTTTCTCGATAGAGTGGTTTCTTCCATCATCTATCTTAAAGGCGACGGCACTGTTTACGAGCATGCCGGCAGCTACTCCGAGCTTTTGGAAAAAATTTCTGCCGCTCCGAGCAAGCCTGCAAAAACCGAGCAGAAAAAGTCCTCTGTCCAGCTTCCTGAACCAAAACAAATTTCTAAGCCTAAAAAACTTAGCTACAATCAGCAACGTTTGTTGCAGGTTTTGCCTACCGAAATAGAGCAAATTGAGGCTGAAATTGCAAAGACCGAAAAGGAACTTTCAGATGCCTCTCTCTACACCAAAAATCCGCAAAGATTTGATATCTTGAGTAAAAAACTGCCGGAGCTTCAGGCTCAAAAAGAGGAAAAAGAAAATCAGTGGCTGGAAATTCAGCTCATGGCCGAGGAATTTTAGTTACTGTTCTGATGCTAAAACAGCCTTACCTGACAGAACTTGTTCGATTTGGTATATGTTTCTACGGATTAAAGCTAGCTCTCCTGAATTGTAGTTCAGAGTCTCAAATTGTCTTTCTTGTGCAGATATGATCTTTTTGAGGTTTTTTGTGCTGGAAGCAGGCATCGTTTTCAGTAATCTACGATTGTCTTCCATATTGCTTTGCAATGTGGCAATCGCCACTAATTCCTTTAAGCGCTGCTCTGTTGAGAAAAAACGCTCTGCATTCCACCCTTTGGTATAAAGCCAGCGTTTAACTTGCGACGGAATCTCACTGTTTTGTTGTAATGAAATTTGTTGCATTGATTGGCTCAAGTCTTTTTGCATAAATTCTGACCACACACTCAGAAAAGAATTGAGCTCCTCCACACTTAAGACATCCTCAGGTGACGGCGGCATATCATAATTTGCGCCAAAGCGAGCAATATTGCTTAACGGTGTGGTCAATATAACACTCAAAAAAACTAACGCAGCAAATAAAATCAAAATCTTTTTACGCGTCATCTGGCCTACCATCTCAAGTTGGAAATAACATAGTCTGGAGAAGCATCATAGCTGTTGGACAGCTCTCTCGTCTTGGCGACATCGGGAATATAACCCTCTCCTAAGAAATTTACATGCACACCCTTTGAAATAAGAGCAGAATCCCATCCCAGCATGACCGCGCCTTTGATATCGGTGGCAATATTGTCACCGATAACCAAGATATTTCCGGGGTCGGCAATTCCATCCAGGCAATATTTGAAAATATTAATATCCGGCTTGCCTAGTGTGACAATTCTGCCGCCAATAACCGCATATTGCTCAGCTAAAGCTCCTGGGGCCAAACAAATTTTGCCATCCTTAAAACAAGAGGTGTCGTTGCCGGCACAGACAAACGGCAATCCCAATGCTGCCGCCTGTTCCAAAATGGGACGATAAGTATCTGCCGTATCATTTACATCTGCCACCGTATCCATATATAGGAAATGAGCGGTAGAGATATTGGCTACCGGCACAAAATCAAGCCCGGCAAAAACTCCCTTGTCCGCCGAAGACCCTAAATGATAGTAATTGGTCCCCAAGGCCCCGTAATTGCCGCTGCCGTGTTTTAACTTATAGTGCAAGATCTCACCCGCGCTCATGATGCAACTGAAAATTTGCGGATTAATACCATTTTGCTGTAGCCACTCGACTATGGTTGCCACGCGCCAGGCCATATTGGTCAAAAGCACAATTTTTTTGCCCCTGGCCGCAAGGTTGTGCAATGCATCTGCCGCAGGGGGCATAATGCTGCCGCCTTCATATAAAACGCCGTTAAAACCTAAGACAAACGTGTCATAGTTGTCTGCGGTTTTGGACAGATTAACTATGGGTTTTATCATCTTCATTGCTTTTATTCCCAAACTAATTTGTTTATAAACTAGCCGAAATTATCCATATTTACAAGAAAATAAACCGAGTTTTAGGCCTTAAATTCTGCTTTTGATAATTTTAGGATTATCTCATTGGCTAAGGTCTGCCCGAAAATGGCCGTGATGGTTGGCAAAGAGCCCATGATATTGCGGGCACCATATTCTTGCGAGGCCAAAATTGCGGTTTGCGGTAACTTCGGCTGTTCTTTGGAGTAGACGCAAGATACTTCTGCAAGGTTTACCCCTTGACTTTTTAACTGGTGTCTTACTTTGCGAGCCAGTGCGCAATTTTGGGTTTTATCAAGTGTAGAAACAGCTATATCTGCTGGATTGGTTTTAAGCGCCGCGCCCATTGACGATATAAAAGCTATTTTCTCACGCCACAAAAATTCCAGCAAGGCACATTTGGCGCCAAGCGAATCGATGGCATCAACCACAAAATCAGGCCTATTTGCAAAAATATCGGCCAAATTGCCTTTATCTACAAAAACATTTTTGATCTCCACTTGGCAGGAAGGGTTTATATCTCTTACTCGAGATGCTGCAACTTCCGTTTTAAGCTTCCCTATTGTCGAATCTAAGGCTAATATTTGGCGGTTGATATTGGTTTCATCAAAGCGGTCAAAATCCACCAAAATCAAGTGCCCAATACCAGACCTGGCTAAGGCCTCCAATGCATAGCCGCCAACTGCACCTAAACCCACCACCATAACGGTTGCCTGCTTTAGACGATTTACTCCCTCTTGGCCCAAAAGCATTTGCGTGCGCATAAACCTTTTATCTGACATCTATAAACTCCTGTGAATTTTTATAAATCGCTGCCGCCAGCTCTTCAGCCCCTATCCCTTTTTGCTCAGCAATGTCTCTTGCCAACTCCGGAATATCTGCTGGATTCCCTTGATAAGGGCCGTCGCTTTCCAGTAGTAATTTTTGTAAAGGAACCGCCTGCGCCAGCTCTTTGAAATTTTTTCTTATCTGTGTTTTGGGACAAAAAGATATATAGGCACCAAAACTCAATGCTCTCCTTAAAAGCTCTACGCTTCCACTAAAAGAGTGTAGAACGAACCTTACCTCTTTTAAAATTGGCCAAAAACCTTCTAACCACTCCTGTGCTTTAACAGCGTGAACCAACAAAGGTCTTTGATATTCTTTTGCCAGGCGAATATGCTCTGCAAAAACTTCCTCTTGCTGCCTTGGAGACACATTCTTCACGCGATCTAAACCGCATTCTCCTATTAGGGCATGTGGAATTTGCTCCAGTAATTTCTGCAGATTTTCGCTCCACTTGGATGAACTTTCTTGTAAAAACCATGGGTGTAGCCCCAATGCCGGAACAACAAATCTCGGAAAATTTTGCGCTAACCTGCATACATCGCCCCAATTTTCCTCCTTGGTGGCAACGCAAATAACTCTCTTGGTGCCTTCTTTTTTTAATTCATCAAGAAATTGTGGTGCATTGTTTGACTTATAGTCTTGCAAGTGAATGTGGGTATCAATAAACTGCATTTCAGATTTTTTGTTTGAAAACTTGATTCGGATTGTATGTAATTATGAGTATTTTGACAAGACCAATTTTGGAAATAGATCTAAATAACCTTTTGATAAATTATCAATTGTTGAAAAATTTAACCCAACCAGCTACTCCGGCGGCTGTTGTTAAAGATGATGCCTATGGCCTCGGCGCGGCAATAGTCGCTCCCTTACTCTATGAAAAAGCTCAATGCCGCAACTTTTTTGTGGCGCATGCTATTGAGGGACAAAGAATTGCTGACAAACTTCCTCATGCAAAGATTTATGTCTTGCAAGGAATCGGCGAAGATTGTTTGGATATTTTTCAACAAGTGCCTCAACTTATTCCGGTTATCAGCAGTCCTGAGATGTTTGAATTTTGGAAAAACAACCGCCTGCCAAACAGAAAACCAGTTATACATATTGAGACCGGCTTGAACCGCTTGGGTTTCAGAGAACATGACCTTAAAGCTTTGAGCGAGGCTGATTTGGCTGAATTTTCAATGGTAATGTCTCATCTGGCCTGCGGTGATGAAAAAGAACATTTTATGAATGCTCATCAGTTAGAAACTTTTGAACAACTTAAGAATATTTATTTTCCTGATTTGCCCGCCTCTCTTTCTGCCTCTGACGGCGTCTTTTTAGGCGAGAAATTTCATTGGAATATGGTACGTTTGGGCGCCGCCATGTATGGTATCAATACGGCGCCATATCGCAAAAATCAGATGCAAAATGTGGTACGCATAAAAGCTCCGGTCTTGCAAATTGAGCCCTTACCCAAAGGTGAGTTTGTTGGTTATTCTGCTACTTATCGGGCAAGTTCGGATCGCAAGATTGCCATTGTTTCTATCGGATATGGAGATGGTTTGCCGCGTTCTCTTTCCAATGTGGGCAAAGTTTATTTCAAGGTCCGCGGCAAGCTCCATGAATGCCGTGTTATCGGGCGAATGTCTATGGACAACCTTATTTGTGATGTGACAGAGGCCGAAGGCTTGGAAGTGGGCGATTTTGCCTATATTGCCGATGACTTCTACACTCTGGATTATATGGCCAGAGATGCTGGAACAATCTCTTATGAAATTATGTCTCGAGTAGGTAAAAATACTCGTTATATTCGCCAATATATCGGACAATAAAAAACCGGGGAAACTCCCCGGTTTTTTTATTTATTATGAACGACCGCCAGAGAACCTTGCATAAATGCTCTGCAGCACTTTATTGCCTTTTACTTTGGTTGTAATTTTGGTTAAGGCGCTTTCTTGTGCAGGCGCATCCATTTGCTCTACTCTAACATTGGCATCGCTAGAGTTTAAGGCTTCAACGGCTCTATTGGCTGCTTCAACCTGAACATCTTGCGGAGCTCCTTTGCCGTCAAGCGTTGTAACACTCATACTTCCTTTCTCTGGGTCAATTGCCATCTTTATACCCTCGTTAGAGATATACTGGTAGGTTGTTTTGCCTTGCTCATCTGTCACGGGGATTATTTCCTCTGGTTTTCCGCCTAAATCCGCAGCAGCTTTAGCAACTGTCTCACTATCAACACCTTCATAGGGATTGCGAATGTTAATGAAACGACTGTCTTGAGTTGCTGTTCCATTAGCATCTGTTACTGTCAGCTGAGCCTTATCACCATTTGTCAGCCTCAAACCAAGACGATTGTCTGGAGCATTGACTTCCTTCGCTGTTAATCCGTTGCCTCCGCGGTCTATTGGATCAATCCTATAGCCTTCGGAATCAATATTCGGATAGGTTCCTTTTCCCGCATAAGCTGCCGGATATTCTACTGAAGCATCTGGCTCTACGGCATATGAAACCTTCAAATTGTCAATGACCGTTGGTTCTGATGGAGCTTCCGGGATAACATCCACCGGAGATAATTCTTGTCTCCTGATTTTATCATCAAACTTTATGTCTTTTATGTCGCGGCTGATATTTTCTTTCCTTACTATATCATCTCCGGCTCCGACATTGTTTTTGATGTTTGCCTGGTGTAAATCACCCTTGCCCGAGCAATCATCATCAATATGGTAGTGAGCCTCATTGCCGGTCCAATGGTTGTCTCCCGGTCTAACATGACCGGCACCAACGTAGTAGCCGCTCTTACCATAGACCTCACCTGAGGTATCAATGGTTGCCAAACCACGGTGAATAATTTCTTGTTGAACCACATTTACCTTTCCACAATTGATATCTCTATCAATTAAGGAGCGGGCCAAATGAGGTCCTAGGTGAGTCTGAAACAGCTTATCGGCCTCTGCCTGAGTAATATCTCCTCTCAAGAAGCGGCTCCAATCTTCCGCCTTGAAGCCAAGAGACAAAAGTTCTTTATTGAGCTGTATGCGTTGCTCTGTTAAATTACCGGAAAATCCAACCTGTTCTCTCAGCATATTGTAGCGATATACATATTCTGATACGCTCATTCCTTCAGGTTTTCCTTCTAAAAGCCCTTCACCACCAACTGCTTTGGCGTAATTTAGAAACTCCTGAGCAGTAAGCTCTTCATTTCCGCCGTCTGCGGCATCTCGAATTATGATATTATCAAATTTACTCAGACTGCTTCTGGAATCAAACCATGAATCTGAGTGTGCTCCAAATTTCATTTCAATATTGACGGCTTTTTGGAATTTTCCACCCAGCTCTATTGCAGTGTCTGCACCGGCCGCATGAGCTTCAGTTTGCGGTGTAACATCTGCTGTGCCACTACCGGCTTCTGCTCCGGATGCAATATCCTTTCCATCAGCCAATGCTCCTTGTTGCAGGCTATCAGCCTTAATGCCTCCTTGAGCCAAGCTGTCAGCTCTGATGTCTTGTTGCAGGCTATCAGCCTTAATGCCTCCTTGAGCCAAGCTGTCGGCTCTGGAAGTGGGTATGTGGTCTAAATTTTTGCCAGACAAAGAGGTTACAACCTCTGCTGTCTCATGAGCGTGTTTATAAATTTGGGAAGCGACGCCCAAACCACCAGCCAGAGCGCCAACCCAAGCCATTGTTGCCTGTGTCTTCTTGCTACCCATCAATTTTTGCAATTTTCCCCAAAAGCCTTTAGCCGGTTTGCTCTTATCACCATAAAGCTCTTTACGATACTTCTCTTCACCGGTTAATTCATAGAGCTTTTTAACTCGGTTAAACTCTCTTTGCTTCATGATTGCATTGCCAAGAGCAATGGTTGCAGAAGCGGCTATCTTTCCACCCATCGGGCCAAGAGCCATGTTTCCGACACCCCAAGCAACCAAGGCAACACCTCCGACTATAAGATGTCCATTTAAGTCAGGGTCTTTTTCTTTGGCTATCTTGCGAGCTGTTTTGTATTTCTGCCACCAATTCAATTTACGAAAAGCTTCATCATTTTTCAATATTTGCCATTCGTTATAAACCGGATAAGCTACCCCTTTGGCAAAGGTGTGAGCAACCATTGTTAGAGCAAGACCACTTGCAACGGCTGAGCCTCCGCCATGGCCAAAATGGCTCATCGCAGCCATACCCATGTTGCCACCGGTAATAACTAATTGCCCCAGTGTTTCTATAGCCTTACCCGGTTCGTTATGAGCAAATTCTTTGACACCTACGGCAAAATTGTATACCTTTCCATAGAGCTTTTTGCCGATTTCGGAAAGCTTATTTTCATAACGGCGCAAAATGATGGCTGTTTTGCGGACATCAACACTTTCTTTTTTGGATGCTTTGAACAGACGACGGCTTTTTATTCCTAAATCAACCTGTTTGTCTGTCTGATTGGCCATAAGCTGCATCGGAGAAATCTTGATCTTGCCCTCAGCTTTGGCTACTGTTTCCATAGCTTCGTTAAATTTGGCAGCAATTTCTTCTGCCTTTTGGGGATCTTTCATTGCCTCCATCAATTTGGATGACATTGCCTTATTATACCCATCAATCTCCTCTTTGGTCGGATTTTTACTTTCCGGAGCTTTCGGCAAATCAGGAACAATCTCTTCCAACTTTTCTCGCACTAAAGTATTGCTAACACCTGTGGCGATATACATGGTCAGAATATCCGTTGATGCCTGTGTAGTAATTTCTTTTTTGATGTATTCGGCTTTTTGTTCCTTACTCAACGCCGCAAAATCTGAATTATTCAGATTATCTTGCATAACCTGTGCCGCGGCTGAATAATAAATGCTTTCCAGATAAGCCTGCTTTTGCTCATCATCTGCCTCGACAACATTTCCGTTCTTATCTTCCAGCGGAAAACTAATTGCCTTTGCCAACTCTGCCATCTGAGGATCTTCCCAGAATTCTCTTGGCGCACTTTCTGCTGAGATAATCCGATCTATTTCGGCCGCATTTTGGTTAACCAGTTCAGAATCTATTTGAATTTCTGTATCTGGCAGAAATTCCTCATCCTCAGAATCCTCGTTTTGATCATCTATACGCTGTTTCAATTCTTGCTCGTAATCACTACCAGCAAAAATTTCACGCAACTCAAGATATTCATCTGCAGTTATCTCTTTTCCTTCAAAAGAAGCATAGTAATGCTCATAAAAGCCTGCTACCAAATCCTTTTGAGTGGGGTCATCCCTTAAAAGCCGAACAGCTTCTAGCAGTTCATCGTAACTGTAGTTTACAAAAGAACTTGCGCTCAAGATCTCTTGTGCTTCTTGAGTTGTCATTTCTTTTTTGGTATTTTGCGTCGTTGTGTCTTCTGCCATGGTTTTAGATCCTTCAATCTAATGAGTAGTTTTCCATTTGCTTTGAAATATATCACAAAAATTCAGTTGCTTCAAGTACTTTTTGTCAATTTTTTTAAATTTTGTAAAATAATCTTTAAAAATGCTGTCAATGGTGCTTATTTTATTTCTAATTATTTAAAAAAACACTAAAAAACCGCCTCTCTCAAGGCGGTTTTTATCTCAAGCCTTATAAAATTAAGCCACTTTGGCATCAAAGCTGACTTTGGCGCCCTCAATATCTGCCGTGGTACCGCCGGTGCAACTATCACCAAACTTAACGGCCAAAACCTGCTCGGCAATGTAGGCTTTATTCTCATCCAAGGCTTTGGCAAGCTCCGGATTAGATGTTTGCCAGCAGAGCTCTATGCGGTCTGAGATGTTGAAGTCTTTATCCTTTCTCAAGGTTTGAACCAGACGGACAAAGTCTCTGGCCATGCCCTCGCGCTTTAGCTCGTCGGTTACATTGGTGTCCAAAGTTACAACCGCTTTGTTATCTGCAAAAGACTTGCCGGCAACACCCTCTTTCATCTCCAGGCGAACCTCAAACAAATCAGGCGTCAACTTCTGTCCGCCGATTGATAAAGTTCCGTCAGCATTCAGCTCCCAGCGGCCCTGCTTGTAAGCAGCCATGACTGCTCCCATGTCTTTGCCCAAAGCTTTGCCCAAAAGCGGCGTGTATAGATATATCTTCTTTTCCGCGTAGGCGCTCAGGTTATCATCAAATTTGACCTCTTTGACATTTAACTCGTCTTTGACAATCTCTTGATACGCCGGGCTCAGTTTGTGGCCAACCAAGGTCATTGAGGCCAAAGGCAAGCGGTTGCGCAGGTTCTTTTCCTCGCGGATGAACTTGCCTGCCGAGCAAAGCTCTTGCAAGAAATCCATCTCTTCAACCAAATCGGCGTCAACCTTAATTTCTTGCAAGCTCGGATAATCTGTCAAATGAACAGATTCCTCACCCGTTAGAGTCTTGAATACATATTCAGAAACAAACGGCATCAGAGGGGCAATAATCTTGCTCAAGTTTACTAAAACCGTATACAAAACATCAAACGCCTGCGTATCTCCCTCCCAGAAGCGATCGCGGCTGCGGCGAATGTACCAGTTGTTTAATATCTCCATAAACGAGGCGACCTCGTTCGTGGCAACAGCAACATCGTAACTGTTGATGCCCTTATTGACAACCTCTGCTAGCTTTTTCAACTTGGAGAGAATGTAATTGTCTATTGCCTCTGAAGAGCTATAAACCTCTTTGGCCTTGTAGCCCTCGGCATTGGCGTAAAGAGTGAAGAAGTAAAAAGCGTTCCAAAGCGGGATTTGGGCCACACGGGCGGCTTTGGCTATTTCTTTTCCCTCCTTATCAACGGCCAAGTTTCCGCCTTTTAGGACCGGAGAAGATACCAAGAACCAGCGCAGAGTATCTGAACCGATGCTTTCCAAAACCTCGTTGGGGTCAGGATAGTTCTTGAGGCGTTTGGAAAGCTTCTGCCCGCCTTCTGCCATCAGCAACCCGGTACAAATGCAGTTCTTGAAAGCCGGTTTATTGTGCAAAGCAGTTGAAAGCACCGTCAGAGTATAAAACCATCCGCGGGTCTGGTCCATCGCTTCAACAATGAAATCTGCCGGGAAGTGGTTTTCAAACCACTCCTTGTTCTCAAACGGATAATGTACTTGAGCATAGGGCATTGAGCCGCTTTCAAACCAGCAGTCAAAGACATCACCCACGCGGTGCATCATGGTTTGGCCTGACGGGTCATCGGGGTTTTTGTAGACAACCTCATCAATATAGGGCTTATGCAAATCTTTTACATCAAACCCGGTCTTTTCTTTAATCTCAGCCAGAGATCCAAAAACATCAACCCGCGGGAATTTCGGATTATCAGACTTCCACACCGGAATCGGGGTTCCCCAGAAACGATTGCGGGAGATTGACCAATCTCTGGCCCCCTCAAGCCATTTCCCGAAACGGCCGTCTTTAATGTGGTCCGGCACCCAATTTATCTCTTGGTTGTTTTTGACCATCTCATCTCTGAAATCCGTTACTTTTACAAACCAGCTGGACATCGCCTTATAAATCAGCGGGGTATCCGTGCGCCAGCAGAAGGGATAAGAGTGCGTGTATTGTTCTTTTTTCACCAAAAGACCATTTTCTTTCAGCCACTGCATAATCGGCTCATTGGTTTCAAAAACCTGCTTGCCCTCATAGTCCGGTACTTCAGAGGTAAACTTACCGGCCTCATCTACCGGGCATACAACCGGAAAATGCTCATCATAGGCGCGGCAGACATCAAAGTCATCTTGACCAAAGCCCGGAGCAATGTGGACAACGCCGGTTCCGTCTTCGGTTGATACAAACTCTCCTGACAAAACCTTGAAGGCTCCCTTTTCTTTCAAATGTTTGAAATAAGGGAACATCGGCTCATAGCTCAAACCGACCAAGTCTTTACCTTTGAGAGAGCCAACCTCGGTTGCATGCTCAAGCTGTTTTTTGTATCTGCCCACCAGAGCACGGGCCAAAACGTATTTTTGGCCGTCTTCTTCCATTACGACATAATCAATATCTTTGCCGACAGCCAACATCAGGTTTGAAGGCAGAGTCCATGGTGTGGTGGTCCAAACCAAAATCTTCATGCCGTTTTCAAGCTTGAACATTACCGTGATGGCATTATCAGTCTTGTCTTGGTAGCCCTGGTTGACCTCAAAGTTGGAAAGCGGGGTCTCTGCCGCCCAAGAATATGGCAGTACGCGGTAGTCCTCATATACCAAGCCTTTGTCATAGAGCTGTTTGAAGTTGGAGATAACACTCTCCATAAAAGGCAAATCCATGGTCTTGTAATCATGATTAAAGTCTACCCAGCGGCCGATGCGTTTGAACATCTCAACCCAAATGCCTGAGTACTTCAAAACATCAGAACGGCAAAAATTGTTAAACTTTTCAACACCATATTGCTCAATTTGTTTGCGGCCGGAAACACCCAACTGTTTTTCTGCCGACATCTCGGCCGGAAGCCCGTGGCAGTCCCACCCCAAACGGCGCTCCACCTTTTTGCCGTTCATGGTCTGGAAACGCGCAACAACGTCTTTGACGTATGATACCATGATGTGCCCATAGTGCGGGGTGCCGTTGGCAAACGGAGGACCGTCATAAAATACAAACTCGGCGGCGCCGTCACGATTGTGAACGGATTTTTCAAAAGTTTTATCTTCATCCCAGAACTTGAGGACTTCTTTTTCGACTTCTACAAAGTCAGGCTTGGCCTTAACATCGGCATAATGTTTTGTCATTATCAAACACCTTAAAATTTTTGATTATTTTGTTTTGAGAAAATTGATTGAGTATGTGCAGCAAAAATATCATCCCCCTAGGGGATAATGCTAAAAATCGGCAATATGAAAAATTTGCACATATTTGTTCTCTCTTAAAAAGACTTAATTCGCGTTTCAAAATAATACATTGATTCAGTTGAGTCAAACATAAATTTGCCCTATTTCCTTTTTCTTTATGATAAAAACAAAAAAAATTTGCATTTTGTCTAGAAACATAGTATTTGAGAATTATCGACACAAATTATGCTTACTATAATTCTAAAACTAAAATACTATGGAAATTTTCTTAACACTTCTCCTGATTCTGGGAGGAGTTGTTGCGCTCTTTATTGCGCTTATGTTGGCTGTTGTTTTTTCTATGTTTTGTCTCATTCACTTCTTTCTATGGAACAAAGAGAGAAAAAGAAGACGACGTATCCAGAACCTGCGCGGGCACCGAATAGGTGGTCCGTTTTGAACTTTTAGCCCCGCCTCTTAAAAAAGGCCGGGCTTTTTTATGGGCTTCATTTACCTGGTTGCGGCTCAAAGACCTCGCCGCAGATACAAGGTTCCCTCACTCCGGTCGTGAAGGGATAGGTTGCGGGCATAAAATTCTCTCTCCTTACCGCCAAATAGGCAAACGCTTGTGCCTCTATAGCAGCAGCATCCCAGCCCATATCTGCCGCGGTTTTAACTTCTATATCCTCAAGTCTTTGGCGCAAAAAGCGTACCAAGGTCGGATTTTTGGCTCCACCTCCGCAGATAACAACCATCTTGGGACGTTGGGGCAAATAAAGCGCCATTGAATAAGCTATGGCCTCAGCCACAAAAGAGGTGGCCGCAGCAGCTCCGTCTTCCAAACTCAAGCCTTCCAAATGCTCCAACTTATCGTTAAATGTATTTTTATTAGCCGCTTTAGGTGGAAATTTGGCCAAATATTTGTGCCGCATGAGCTGGTTGACTATCGGCATATGAATGGTGCCGGTGGCTGCCAGCTTGCCGTTGTAATCCATGTGTTGACCGCTGTGCTTGAAGACCCAATCATTTATTGCATTGTTTCCGGGGCCGACATCAAAAGCCAACATCTCACCATTTTCACCAATCCAAGTGAGGCTTGAGATACCGCCGATATCTATAACCGCCAAAGGCTTTGGCAAGTCATGCCCTAAGGCCTGATGGTATAGAGCTGAAAGCGGTGCGCCTTGGCCGCCAGAGAGTATGTCTGCCTGGCGGAAGCGGCTGATGGTCTTAACCCCGCACAAATTGGCTAATAGCTGCCCATCCCCTAATTGCAAGATAAACTGCTCAGCCGGATTGTGGGCAATAACATGGCCGGCAAAGCCAATAATATCTACTTTCTCATCGTAGTCATTAATGATGTCTTTGACAATTGCGGCGTGAAATTCCGTAAACTCTTTCTCGAGTTGTTCTCTTTCTTCTGACTCTGCCTCCTTATAGTGGCGGTGAAACCAGCGCAGTTTTTCCCTCAACTCATCTTCAAACGGAACATCTAAAATCGGGCCAAACTCAAAAACATCTACCCCATCGGTTGAAATCACCGCGGCATTGACCCCATCAAGCGATGACCCGCTCATTAATCCAAGCGCTCTCTTTGCACGCAACAAATCCATGACTAAAAATCAAACTCCCTTCTTGCAATAGCCAAATATTATGCTAATATGCGTTAAAATTTGGTTATAAAGAAGAAAAGGAAAAACGATGTCACAATTTAAATCCCAATTCCTCAACATTATGCTTGAGCGCGGTTTTTACAATCAATGCACTAATGAGCAGGGCTTTGATGATTATTTGGCCGAGTGCGAAAAAAGCGGCAAACCGGCGGTTGGGTATTTGGGCTCCGACCCCACGGGGGATAGCTTGCATGTGGGGCATATTGTGCCATTGATGATGATGCGCTGGTTCCAGAAATGCGGACACAAGCCCCTCACCTTGGTTGGCGGCGCCACTGCCCGAATCGGCGACCCTTCCGGCAAGGACAAACTGCGTCCGTTCTTGTCTGAGGAGGTTTTGGCTCATAACATCATCGGGCTTAAAAAGTCTTTCTCAAAATTTCTAAAATTCGGCGATGGCGCTACCGATGCCAAAATGGTTGATAACTGGGATTGGTTCAAAGACATCAACTATCTTGCCTTTTTGCGTGATATCGGAACTTTTTATTCAGTTAACAGGATGCTTACCATGGACAGTGTCAAAACTCGTTTGGAGCGCGAGCAGCCCATGAGCTTCTTAGAATTTAACTATATGCTTTTGCAAGGATATGATTTTTGCGAACTGTACCAGAAATATGGTTGTCGGGCGCAGATTGCCGGCTCCGACCAATGGGGCAATATCACCTCAGGCACCGAGCTCGGCCGCCGCAAATATGACGTGGAATTGTTTGGCTTTACAAGCCCGATTATCACTGATTCCAACGGCAAAAAAATGGGCAAATCCGAAGGCAATGCGGTTTGGATTAATGAGGATAAACTCTCTGCCTATGACTATTTCCAGTATTTCCGCAATATCGGAGATGCTGAGGTTGGCAAATGTTTGCGTATTTATACAGACCTGCCGATGGATGAAATCCACCGCTTAGAGGCCTTGAAAGACCAAGAAATTAACGAGGCCAAGAAAATTTTGGCCTTTGAGGCTACCAAAATCTGCCGCGGTGAGGAAGAAGCCCGCAAAGCTCAAGAAACCGCGGTTAAGACCTTTGAGCAAGGCGTGGCCGGCGGTGATTTGCCGCAAATCAGCGGCAGTGAGGGACTTGGAATTTTGGATGCCTTTTTGCAAATGGGTTTTGTTGAGAGCAAAGGCGAGGCCCGCCGCCTGATTAAGCAAAACGGCCTCAAACTCAACGATAAGCCTATCACAGATGAAAATTATCGTTTGAGTGCGGCTGATTTTGTGGATGGGCAAGCCAAAATCTCTCAGGGAAAGAAAAAACACGGCCTTATCAAACTGGCCTAATTCTTCAAGAGCATAATAGAAAATGAGCTCGCCATCTTCGGCGGGCTTATTTTTTGAAAAAAAATATTGATTTTTGTCTAAAATATGGTATGGTGGTTTTATCATAATATCTTATTTATAAACAATTCTAAAACCCAACACTATGAAAAAGATTAACATTGCGTTGACAATTGAAGAGGTTGTCAACAACGGAGATGTGTATACACTTTCTTTTTCGGAAGAAAATCGCCTCTCTCTTGAAAAACGTTCGCAAATGAGTATACCTTGTTCTATGTTCAGAAATATCGGTGCTCCTCGTCCTGGAATGAAATTTCGGCTAGAACAGACGGAGGAGAAAACTTTTTTCTACCTTAACGGAAAGAGACTTGGTTCTCCTAAAACCCAACTTTCTCTGCCGGCGGAGGAACAGGCAAAGATTCTGGAACGCCAGAAAAAAGCGGAGGAACGCGTTGCCAAAGCAAAGGCTCGCATGGCTCTTGTGTAGGAAGTGTACTCTTTGGGTGTCTGAGTTTTTTTCTCAGGCACCTTTTTTATGCCTAAAATTTAAATATCAAAATATTCTGTGCTTGATATTTGATAAAATAATCCTTACCTTATTTAGGTGCCGCTATTGTTTCTTGAAAGGGTCAAGGTAAAATGCCTGAAAATAATCTGCCGGAATTAAGAGATATTCATCTGCCCCAAGGGGTTGACTTTTTTCCCATAGCCTATGGCTGGTGGGTGATTTTGGCTGGTATTTTAGGCCTTGTTGCCCTGTTTTTTCTTATCCGCTTTTTGCGCAAAAAATCTAAGAAACTCTACGCCCTTTATCTGTTAAAAAACATCACGCCTACAAATCCTGTTATCGCTGCGACCCAAATCTCGGTTATCTTGAGGAGAATCTGCGTGTTTAAATATAAAGAGGCCGCCACGCTTGCCGGTAATGATTGGCTCCAATTTCTTAATGCCAAAGCCAAAAAGCCCTTAGCCGGAAAAGCCGCAGAGCTCCTGCTTGAGGCACCCTATATTCCCCAAAACAGCAAAGCCTTTGCCCGCGCGGATGCCCTGAACTTACAGAACTTTTGCAAAAGTTGGATTGGAGAAAACCTATGAATCAGTTTGCCTTTCCATATGCTTTTTTGCTCATTTTACTGCCTTTTATCTGGCGTTTTTTATGGCCTGCCGCCAAGGGCCTGCACGGTGATGCCTTAAGAATTCCTTTCATTAAAGATTTAGAGAAAATATCCATTAAATCTGGCGCATTGTGGCAAATGGGAGCCTCAACCGAGGGCTACCATTTGAGCAAGCTTTTCTGGTGGTTATTCGTAATTTGGGTATTACTGGTCATTGCCGTGGCCAGGCCTCAATGGGTGGGGGAGCCTATCAGGCTTAAAAACGAAAGCCGCGATATTATGCTGGTTTTGGATATCTCAACTTCTATGTTGGCACAAGATTTTACTTATGGCTCCCGCCGAATCGACCGACTCAGCGCAGTTAAAAAGACAGCCTCAGATTTTATCGGCAAACGCGCTAATGACAGAATCGGCCTTATCTTGTTTGGGACAAGAGCTTATCTGCAATCGCCGCTCACATTTGACAAGAAATCGGTGGAAGAAATTTTGTGGTCAATGGATGCCGGAATGGCCGGAGATTCCACCAGTATCGGTGATGCTTTGGGGCTTGCACTCAAGACTCTCAAAGATGCTCCCAAAGGCGACAACAAGGTTATCATCCTTTTAACCGACGGTGAGAACAACGATGGCTCTCTTTCCATGCCGCAGGCTGTCAAACTGGCCGCCGAAGAAGGTATTAAAACTTACACCATCGGCGTTGGTTCCAAAAACTCCTTTTTGGGTCTGTTTTTGGGCGCGATGCCCGGGGTAGATGAAAAAGGCCTCAAAGCCTTGGCGCAGGCCACTGCCGGACAATATTTCAGGGCGGAAGACACGTCAACTTTGCAACAAATTTATAACTACATCGACAAACTTGAGGCTGCTCCTCAGGAAAACCGCTTTATCAGAGAGACAACCGAGCTTTACTATATTCCACTCTTGGCGGCGATTATCTTGAGCTTTATCTTGGCTTTAGTGGTTCGGAGGGCAAAATAATGGAATCTTTTTTGATTAATTTTCATTTTTTGCGGCCGTGGTGGCTTTTGCTCCTCTTGATTCCGATTTTTTGGTTCGGCCGCTATTGGCGCAGCAGTGCCAACAAATCTTCTTGGGAAAAAGTGGTGGATGAAAGGCTGCTCTCATACCTCTTGGTTAAGGGCTCTTCAGGCCAAAGAAAAGTGATGGCTTGGTTGGCATTGTTTGGAATAATTATTGCCATTATCGCCGCGGCCGGCCCGAGCTGGGTTAAAATGGAAATTCCGGCCTTGGAGGCTGAAAATCCCTTGATGATTGCGCTCAACCTTTCTACCGATATGCAAGAGAAAGACCTTACCCCCAGCCGCTTGGAGCGTGCAAAATACAAGATAAAGGATTTGCTTGATGCCGCACCAGAGATACAAAGCGGGTTGATGGTTTATTCTGCTGAACCCTTTGTTATTTCCCCTTTCAGTGATGATGCCAAATTGGCTGTCAACCTTCTACCGGCCATTAGCTTTGATATTATGCCAGCCAATGGTGACAGGGCTGACAGAGCGATTGCCTTGGCGGTTAAGAAATTTCAAGATGCCGGCTTTCATAAAGGTGAAATTCTCTTGATTGCGCCTGATGTCGGCCAAGGGTTTGACGCCGCACTGCAAGAGGCTAAAAAAGCCAAAGAACTGGGCTTTAGGGTTAATATCCTCAATGCCTCTGCCCAAGATAACGAAAAGCTGCAAATGCTCTCTGAGGCAGGCGGTGGAAAATATACCAGGCTTTTGAGCACGGATGCCGATATTCGCCAATTTTTGCAAAGCCTGCAGAAGCCGTCTTCCGCCCTCAAAGAAGGTAAAAACGTGCAATCCGTGTGGCTTGATTATGGATACTATCTTTTGAGTATTCCGCTTTTGTGTTGTTTATACTTTTTCAGAAAAGGCATTTTTGTCATCATCTTTAGCCTGATATTTGCCCATTCGGCGCAAGCAGGATTTTTCCTAAACAACAATCAGGAAGGCTTGAGGGCTTTTAATGACTCAAATTTTGCCACCGCCAGCCAAAAGTTTGAGGACCCGGCATGGAAAGCCGCCAGCTATTATCGCATGGGCAACTATGATGAGGCCTATAAGCAATATGCCAAGGGAAATGATACCACCTCTCTTTATAATCAGGGAAATGCTTTGGCCAAAGGCGGAAAAATCGAAGAAGCCATTGCCAAATATGAGGAAGTTTTGCAACTTGACCCCAACCATGAAGATGCCAAATTTAATCTTGAATATCTGAAACGCCAGCAACAACAGCAACAACAACAGCAACAACAGCAACAAAATCAGGATCAAGACCAAGAGCAAAACAAAGACAACCAATCTGCCGGCGGGAATAATGGTGATAACTCTCAAAACCAAGAGCAAAACCAGCCCCAAGGACAAGACAAAAGCCAAAATTCTGACCAAAGCCAGGGGCAAAATGAGAGAGATGAAAACGAGCAATCTTCCGAATCCGGCGAGCAGGAGCCGCAAGGAGCAAATTCAACTCCCAACCAAGACAACGGTCAAAGTCCCCAAGATGACGGAACCAATAACAACAATGCTAACGGGGAGCCTTTTGGGGAGCAGCCGCTTGAGCAGCAAGAAGGAGAGCAAACACCTTCTGGGGCAAGTGCTCAGATGGGCAAAGAAGATGAGGAATATGATGAGAAAGTTCAGGCCAGAGCTCAGCAATATCGTGAAATTCCCGAAGATCCGGGCGGGCTTTTGAAGGCTTTTATCTACAAAGAATATGCACGTAATCGGTATAATGATTAAGAGGCTAAAAATGAAAAAATTTATTTTATTACTTATCGTTTCTGTTATTTTGAGTGCAAACTCTTGGGCTCAGACTTTTGAGGCCAGGGTTAACCGCTCAAATGTGCCCGAGGGCGAGACCTTTTTACTCACGGTTGAACTCCAAGATGCAAAGGCCAAAGGCACGCCTGATTTTAGCGTCTTGAACCAAAATTTTACTACCTATTCCGTTTCTAACGCCTATAGAACCAATATTATTAACGGAAAAGTCAGCCAGTCTCAGCAGTGGAATTTGGTGCTGATGCCGAACAAAGGCGGCAAGTTGACTATTCCTTCCATCGCGCTTGACACATATAAAACAAACCCCATTACCATCAACGTGGGTGCGGTTCAACAGGTGAGCGGCGGCAATAACTCCTCTCAACCTCAAACAGCTAACGCTCCGCGGTTTAAAATCGAGGCTGAGGTTGATAATCGCACGCCTTATGTTCAACAACAAATTAACTACACCCTTACTTTGTATGATACCGGCGGTTTGCAAGGCGATGCCCCCGTATTTTTGGCTGACAACGAAAACGATTGGATCATCAAAAGCTTGGGCGAGCCTCAAATTGACACAAAAACCGTTAATGGCAGGAGTTTCAGAGAAATCAAATTTCGCTATGCGATGTTTCCGCAAAAAAGCGGTGTGCAGGAAATTCCGGCCGTGCGCTTTAACGGATATTATCTAACAAAAGAGCGCCGCAATGATCCCTTTGCCCAGTTTTTTGATGATGATTTGTTTATTGCCGGTTTTGGCATGAGCGATGTTTTTGCCACCAGAAATCCGGTTGCTCTCACTGCCAAGCCCATCAAAATCAATGTGCTGCCGGCTGCGCCTGAAAACGGCGGCAACTGGTGGCTGCCGGCAGAAGATGTCAAACTCCATGCCGAGTTCAATCCGCCCAAACCGCAATTTAAGCTCGGAGAAGCCGTTAACCGCACCATTTATCTGCAGGCTTCCGGCGTGATTGACAGCCAACTGCCGGAAATTAAATTTAAATCCGTGCCGGGACTTAAGCAATATCCGGAAAAACCGCTCTCTGAAATGCGGGTGGAAAACGGCAAAATTATTGCTTTGGAAAAAATCACCAATGTCTATATTCCCTCTCAAGTCGGGGATATCACTCTGCCGGAGGTTAGCGTTAATTGGTTTAATGTTAAGACCAAGACAATGGAAAAGGCTACTTTACCGGCCATGAACATCAAGGTTATCGGCACTCCAGGCAGTGAGCCTCTGCCGCAGTCAACACCCCAAGCTGCACCGCAAGCCCCTGCTCCACAGCCGCAGCCAAGCTCTGCACCCCAGACAGTGCCAAACATCTATGCTTTGTCGGCAACAGCTTTTGTTTTGGGAATCTTGCTTTGCCTTGTGGTTATTTGGCTTTGGAAAGCCCTTACCACCAAAGGAGAAAGCTCTTACAAAAAATTGGTCATCCGCGCGGCCAAAGAAAAAAATCTCAAGCTCTTGCGCGATAGCTTGTTGACCTGGGCGGTGAAGCACTATACGGATGAAGAAATCTTATCTCTTGAGGATATTGCCAACGCCTCTCAAAACAAGGACTTTGGTATTGAGCTTGATAAACTCACGAGTGCGCTTTATGCCAAAGATACCTTGGGCTGGGATAGTGCATCATTTATCAAAATCTTCAACCAAGTCTGCAAACAAAAGCGAAAAAATCCGAAAAAACAGGAAATTTTACCCAATCTTTATAAATAGTGTTTATCATTATTCTTAAAGTAACAAAAGGATTTTTGGAAAATGGAGACTTCAGAACTGCATTTGCAAAAAATGCGTTATCCGAATAATGATTTTGACAGCTATTTTATCACGGCACAAGCAGTAGCTGAGGTTTTGGTTGGGGGGAAAATTCCTCATATTACTCTCCAGCAAAGCTCAAACGGCCCGACCGTTGCGGTTTTGATGGCGGTTGAAAAACACCCGAACCGTGAAGAGCCTGACTACTATGTGCCTGAATTTTATGTAGAGGCTATCACGCAAAATGGCGGAAACCCTGTTTTTATCGGTTTTGATAAAACAGCAGAACAACTGCAACAAACCGAGCCGCAGGCCATATTATTGGTGGGTGGGGATTTTGCCTTTCCGCCTGCTTGGCTGGAAGAAGGCATCCAAGCCCATGGTGGAAATCTGCGCCGAGAAAAAGCCTATGAGACCATGATAACTTATGCCAAAGAGCACAAACTGCCGCTTTTGGGTATTTGCGCCGGAGAGCAGGTTTTGGCCGGAACGTTGGGAGCAAAACTTTGCATGGTCAAAGGGCACCGCACTACCTTGAATGATGATGCCCATTTGATTAACATTGTTCCCCACACTCTGCTTGCCAAATTGTGCGGGCTAAAAACGGCAAAAGTCAACTCTAACCACCACATGGCCGTATCTGCCAGAACAGGAGGAGATTTTGTTGTCTCGGCCACGGCTGAAGACGGAACCATTGAAGCTATTGAGCCTAAAGACCCGTGGCATTATTTTGTTTTGGGTGTACAATGGCACCCCGAGCGCATGGTAAAAAAAGAAGATTTTCTCACGGATAGAATCTTCAATGGTTTCATGAAAGCGGCTCGTGGCAGCTTTGTGCATAATCATGAGGCCATTCCCTTCTCCCTAGCGCCGATGGTTGAGATTGATGACCCGCATTTTATTGTTGATATGATGTATGCCAAACCTCAAAACCTCTCCGGACAGCCGGTTTATGAGCTTTGCGGAATCGGCAACCATGCCTATGTGCGGATTGAATTGTGGGAGGCCCTAAAAAAGCTTATTCCCTGGCTTGAGGAACATCAGCTCAAGCTCAAAATATGTGATGCCTTCCGCCCGATGAGTGCGCACATGGCACTTAAGGCTGCTATCCACGAGAAAGGTCCCGGAATTTTTGCCAGCCTGGCGCAAACATCTAAACACTGCCACGGAACCGCAGTTGATGTCTTGCTCACCGATATGAACGGCAACGAGCTTGCCTATCCCACAAAAGTTGACTGCTACCGCCCTGATTTGGCAGCCAAAATCCAAAAAGGCGACACAAAAGATTTTTATGAATACACCAAATGCGGTCGGCATGATTATTTTGCTCCCAATCTGGAAAAAGAAATTGCCAACCGCGAACAGCTTAAAAATCTTATGAAAAGTGTCGGCCTCATCTCTTGGGTGGGCGAATGGTGGCACTATGAACTGCCCGATGAATTTAACCTCATCTACCCACCGGTCGAGTGCCGGACTGGTCAGCGACCAGCCAGGCGACGGCCTGGAGCGATAACTCCGCTGTAATCCGCTCAACTCACAAAGTTCGTTTCGCTAATCTTGGGTGCCATAAATAAATTAATTGCAAATTAATCTTTATGCGTTAATATCATTTCCGCAGGCGCGAGTTGCGTCTGCGGAGTGTAGAAGCTCCTTGCAACAATTAAACTCCTCTTTTGGGGAGCTGCCGATATAAGTATGCTTGCATGACGAATAAGGCAGACTGTCTGTTGCACAGTTTCTACCTCCCCGCCTTTTTTCTTAAAAGGCGGTTTCTTTTTTAAGAAATTTAGGAGTTTGAAACGATGAATAATAAAAAACAAGCTATCAGAGAACTTATCCAAAATTACGGAAGTATTGCTCAGCAACTTCACCAACTGAGAGTGTCTAAACAATTATCTTTAGAGAAACTTTCTCATGACACCAGAATTCCCCTCTACATTTTGGACGATATGGAAATTGGTAGACGATCTCTGCAACTTTCCACTCTCTATATCTTGGCCAAATACTATGGCAAAAAAATCCATATCCAACTGATTGATTAAAATTAAAGCCTCGTTTTCACGAGGCTTTAATTTTTAGAATAGCTTAAGTATGCTCTGGCTAGCCTGGGAAGCCAAAGAGAGTGAATTAATCGCTAATTGTTGGCGGGTTTGTAAGGACAACATATTGGCACTCTCCTCGTTCATATCCGCAAGCGTCAATTTATCCGCTCCCTCGGTTAAAACATTTATCAGATTTTCGGCGAAGTTTTGGCGGGTGGTGATGATTGAATAGTTATTTCCTAATTCGGCTGAATAATTGCGTATGCTCTTTAAGGCACTTGCTATTTCAGATAAACTTTGAGCTATATCATCGGCACTTGTCCATGTGAGCGTCTTGAGGCCTAAAGCTTCAGAACCCATGTTTTTACCTTTTATATCTAAATTTGCGCTGTTGTCTTCGTTGAATTTAACCGTGAGATTATCAGGTTGCAATAAATTTATTCCCTTGTATTCTGCATCTTTTATCAAGGAATCATACTGCAAGATAATCTCAGAATACTCACTGCCTAAAGAAGAATCTTGAATGCGGTCTGTCTTGCATTTCTGAATATAAGCCGCAAAATCATCCATTACCGATTTATATGTCTCGTCTTCCTCTACCGTGGATGTGTCATCTTTGGCGAACTCTGGCGTGGGTAATTCTTTGCTGGTTCCTGTTATTGCAAGCCCTGAAATGGTTGCTGCCGCTTTGTAGCTGCCTGAGGGCATCTTTATTGTTGAACCGGCAACCGTGTTAATCTCCATCTTGTACTCATTTCCCTCCCATAGGGGAATTTGTGACGCCAAATTTATTTTAACATCCTTTGATTGTATATATAAACATGTTCCCGTTAGGCCGTAGGATGAATTCATATTCAGATTTGAACTATCGTTTAAATATAAGTTGCAATATAAAAGTCCCCATCTGCCATCGTAGTTGTATTGCGAATTACCGTTTAATGTAATTTTTCCGGTACCGTTACCTATGCCATATTGGCAGTTAGAAACATTCAAAATTGCATCATTAAAAGTTAAATTTGCATTCATTATTGCTCTGGTGTCTAGGACATTTCCCTGCTGGCCGTTATATACAATATTGTTACTTCCTTCCAGGGTTGCTGTTCCTCCAAAAATCGCTATTGCAAAATTTTTAACGGCGGCAGTATCAAAATTCATGTTAATATCAAGATTGCGGTATGTTAAATCTTTTTTGGATGTTCCTAAAATTACTCCTTTTCCCCATCCTCCGGTGACATTACCTGTTACATTTATTTCTAAATCTGACAATGTGGTGCCATTCCCTAATGTAACAGCTTCTTTATAAACTCCATCAAAATTAAAGTTTAGTTTGGTTTGTTTTTGGGAGGAATCTAAATAGCGGATTCCCGCCAGAGATTGTCCATCTCTTAATACAATATTTTGGTTGGTTGTCATGGTGATGTCTTGTTTTAAGACAATCATTCCTTGTTTGCCGCTGTTGATTGCTGACAAAAGCTCATCTTCGGTTGAAACTTGAGCTATGACCTCCGTCTTTTGATTGGGTAATTCATCTAATGCCTGAGTGGCCACCGCTGAGGCCTGCTCCAAAAACTCGGCAGCACTCTCCAAGGCCGTGGTGGCAGCTTTTATGGTACTGATTGCTTGGCCCATGCTGTCTAACAGAGCATTCAAGTCATCTGCACGGTTATTTAATGAAAGAGCTGTATAGTAAGAACTTGGGTTATCTATGGCAGAATTTACTTTCTTGCCAGTAGAGAGCTTGTTTTGGGTAG
>CALXVX010000034.1 GCA_944392215.1 uncultured Alphaproteobacteria bacterium
GGGGGTTCTATAACAGCTACAAACCTTACGGTTTGACCACGCTCGTTGGCGTGGAGCGGTGTTGTTCCAACACCTCGGCATTCAGCCCCGAGTAAACTCGGGGTTTTCTGTAAGGCAACTAATAAAATAAGAGCCCTCTTTTGAGGGCTTTTATTTTATAACACAAACAAAAAAATCCCTGCACGCGGCAGGGATTTTGTTTAGGCTTTTAATATCAGCTTACCATTTTCAATCTTAGCCGTGCCACCGACCGGAATAGTCAACAAAGGTGTGCTATGCCCAAAATCGACATTGGCTAAAATCGGCAAATTTTTAAGCTCTTGCTTATTATTCAAGATAAACTCAAGCTCTTCACGGCTGACTTTAGACCCTTTTTGAAAACGTCCGATAACCAAACCTTTAACATTTACAAAATCAGGCTGATACAAAAGCGCTTGCAACTGACGTTCAAATTCCAGCAAATTAGAGCCTTCGGTATCTTCCACAAACAAAATTGTATCTTTTTCAAAAGCCGGACGATACTTTGTCCCGAGCAACAAAACAAAGGTGCTGAGGTTTCCGCCGACAATTTTGCCTTCGGCCGTTCCGTTATGCAGATTCCAATAACCTTCATTTTTAATAAATTCGCGTTTTTCTTGATCCAAGAACCACAAATCATCGCTCCACTCGGCAGAAGGTTCAACCGCGTTTTCACCATCACCCAGAAGCATTTTCTTCATATTTTCCAAAGTATAATCACAGCCTTTTAACATACCGAGCGAACTAAAATGCGGGCCGGAATAAGTCTCTAAACCGGTCATGGCATAAATAGCATTCAACAAAGCCGTAATATCTGAAAACCCGCAAAAAATCTTCGGGTTTGCCTTAATCAAATCATAATCCAAATAAGGCAAAAGCTGGTTAGAATTTGTGCCGCCGATAATGGTAAAAATGGCCTTGACGTTTTTGTCACGAAAAGCCTCATGAATATCAGAAACCCTGTCGGCAATCGGAGAAGAACCGGTCATATCCCAGTTTTCGTCGGTTGTATTTTTACCAAATGTTACTTTCAGCCCCATATCGGCAAAACGTTTTGCAGCAATTTCTCTTGCATCTTGACCAATGATTTTAAGTCCTCTGGCCGGAGCAATCACTCTGATTTCATCGCCCTTAACCAACTTTGCCGGAATAATTTTTTGCATCATTAAATCTCCTTTTGATAGTTTTGCATTTACTATAATGCAAAAAAATTCTTTTGCTAAGAAATTTTTGTTGCAAAAATCAAAAGCCATATTAATATAAGAACAAAACAAGAACATTCCAGAGGAAAAATCATGTCTTTCGGCTCACCCGCAGTTGATTATATTGAAGAAAATCTTGACCTTAACCGCTTTTTGATACGCCACTCCGTTGCCACCTATTTTATGAAGATGAGCGGAGATGCCATGCAAAAAGCCGGCATTTTTTCCGGCGATATTTTAGTCGTTGACCGCGCCCTTTCTCCCAAGACCGATTCGATTATCATCGCCGAGCTTAATAATGAGCTTCTCATTCGCCGTCTGAAATATTACAAAGGCCAAACTTGGCTCAAAGCCGAGAATGACTATCTGCCGCCCCAAAGAATAACCAATGCGGATAACTTCAGCATTTGGGGCGTCGTAACCTCAGTTGTCCGTAAGCTGAATTAATCATGTTTATGCTGGTTGACTGTGATAATTTTTTTGTATCTTGCGAGCGCATTTTTCAACCTTTTTTGAAAAATCGCCCGGTCGTTGTGCTGTCAAACAATGACGGCTGCGTCGTCGCCCGCTCTTATGAGGCTAAAGCGCTCAATATTCCAATGTGTTGTCCTTTTTTTAAGATAGAAAAATTATTCAAATCACAAAACGGCATCGCCCTTTCTTCCAATTATGAGCTTTATGCTGACATTTCCAAACGTGTCATGTCATTTTTGCAATATCATTTTCAACATATTGAGGTTTATTCGATAGACGAGGCCTTCATCCGCTTACCGGACAACCAAAATTTTGCAGAAACGGCGGCTTTTGTTCGCAACGAAATCTTACGTCAAATCGGCATTTCGGTTTCCATCGGCATAGCCAAAAGCAAAACACTTGCAAAGATTGCCGGTACCATGGCCAAAAGAAAACCCGCCGACAAATGGCAGATTTTAACCGATTCTGCCGCCATTGACCACAGGCTTTCGGAGCTTAAAGCCATAGATGTTTGGGGCGTTGGCAAACGTTGTGCCGACAGGCTTAATTTTTTGGGTATCTTTACGGCATTAGAGCTGAAAAACGCCCCCTTAAAGATGCTGCGCGGCAATTTCGGCCTGCCGATGGAAAAGACAGCCTTAGAGCTCAACGGCACCCCTTGCCTTACATTAGAACATGACGAAGCGCAGCAAACCATCATCACCTCTCGCAGCTTTGAATATGAAATCAAAGACCTTGAAAGGCTCAAACAAATCATTGCCGAGTTTACCGACCAAGCCTGCCTGCGACTGCGCCAACAAAATGCTTCGGCAGGCGGAATTATTACCATGCTTCAAACCAACCGTTTTCATCATGACGCCCCACAATATAACAACCAAATTTTAATAAATCTGCCCCACCATTCAAACTACACGGCTGCTTTTATTACGGCTGCCCACAAAGGGCTGGAACAAATCTTTCGACCGCAATATGCCTATAAACGCGCCGGCATAATGTTGGTAGACATCAACAACCGCAACAATTTGCCGAATTTTTTTGATTCTCCAGGCACGGTTGAAA
Source organism: uncultured Alphaproteobacteria bacterium (assembly GCA_944392215.1). GTDB lineage: Bacteria > Pseudomonadota > Alphaproteobacteria > RF32 > CAG-239 > CAZU01. The sequence continues at coordinate 2,754 of CALXVX010000034.1, forward strand.
AAGAACAAAAACTCATGTCGGCAGTAGACGAGCTGAATCGCAAACTCGGCAAAAAAACATTGTTTTTTGCCGCTCAGGCCGCCGGTGTCAAACATTACATCAAAAGACAATTCCGCTCCCAAAGCTTTACCACTTCTTGGGATGATTTACCTTTGGTAAAATAAACTCCCACTGGCTCCCCCGGCTCAAAGGCTCCACACCCCTAACAACAGATAGTGTTGCGTCCGAACCATAAAAAAAGCTGCCGATTGGCAGCTTTTTGAATTTTAGGCATCTTGTTGTTCAAACATATCTTTACCCACACCGCACAAGGGGCAAACATAATCATCGGGCAGCTCCTCAAAAGGAACATCGCCGTCATAAACATAACCGCACACGGTGCAAACCCATTTTTTCTTAGCATTATCAGCCATAGTTTTTCCTTTCTGTTGTTCAGTATATTTTTTGAAACTGTCCATCACATCTTGCTTGAAGTATGAACGATAGTCAAGATAGGTAAGCGGCGTATCATCACCTTTAGATTCGGCCGCCACCACTTCAGCCACAAACAAAGTATTACTCTGTAGCGGAAATTTCTCCAAAACTTTGCAACGAAATGTTGCCAAATTATCCTCTAAAAACGGCAAACCGCCATCTTCAAAATGCGCAACATTAGCCCATTTATCAACGTTGCGACTGGTCTGAAACCCGAAGTTTGCCACCACGAACGGGTCAATCTTGCGGCTCAAAACCGAAAGCGAGAATTCTCCCGTTTTCTCAATACAAGATTTAGTGTAACTGGTATTTGAGCAAGACAAAGCAATAGCTACCGGCTTGTTGGCCACTTGCATAACGGCATCAACAATACTACCAACCAGTCTTTCTCCATCTTTGGCACCCAACACATAAAGCCCGTGGGTAAGTTTATACATTGCATCCAAGTTCATTCATCCGCCTCCCGATTTTTTCTTATATAATACGTCTCCCAAGCAAAGCAAGAGGGCTTGCCCAAAGGTTAAAACAAAAAATTAATAATGCGGCGGCGGGGTCTCCTCGCTTTGGGGTTTAACCGTATCACTTTCTGCCAAGTTCATAAGATATTGGTTTTGCAAAGAGAGCTTTTCTATCATCTTTCCTTGCTCAATAATCACCTGGTTCAAATCATCCAGCATTCGCTCAACATTGGCTAAAGCCATTTCAATATTGATAAATCTTTCGTCATCTGGTTGCATATCTGGCACTTTCTGCTTGTTCAAACTGGCAGATATGTTATCATTATTTTCAAATTTTACAATCGGAAAAAGAGATGCCGTTTCAGCTGGAAATCACCCCACAATTCAAACAAGCCTTTGAGCTTATTAATAACAGTTCTCGCCACATATTCATCACCGGCAAAGCCGGTGCCGGCAAATCTACCTTGCTTGAATATGTGGTTGCCAACTGCAAAAAAAATATGGCTGTGGTAGCCCCCACCGGTGTTGCCGCCCTGAATGTGCATGGACAAACCATTCACCGTTTTTTCTCTTTTCCCATCAACATCACACCGGAAAAAATCACCAATTACGAATTCACGCCCCGCGCCAAAAGAATTTATAAGCAACTGGAAACTTTGATTATTGATGAAGTTTCAATGCTGAGGGCAGACCTCTTTGATTGCATAGATACTTTTTTGAGGACTTACGGCCCCGATTCTGAACAAGCTTTTGGCGGGGTACAGCTGGTTTTGGTGGGAGATTTATACCAGCTTCCGCCGGTCATCACCAATCAAGAGGGGGCTTTTTTTGCATCACGCTATGCATCTCCTTATTTTTTTAGTGCCGAGGCGTTTAGAACAATCACTCTTGAGATTGTGGAGCTCACCAAAATTTATCGCCAAAAAGACACTGCCTTTGTAGAGCTTTTAAGCCGCATTCGCACCAATACCGCCACCGCCCAAGACCTAAATACTCTAGATGAAAGATTTTCCGCCCAAGAAAACCAGAATGACTTTTGCATCACACTAACTGCCACCAACCAAATGGCTGAACGCATCAACCGAGAAAAACTTGAGCTGTTACCCGCGAAAACGTACAAGTCACAAGCGGTTATAGACGGATCTTTTAATAACGAGTATTTTCCAACCTCAGAGATTTTAGAGCTCAAAGAAGGTGCGCAGGTTATGTTTTTAAACAACGACCTCAAAGGCCGCTGGGTCAACGGCAGCTTAGGCAACATTGAGAAAATCAAGTTTAATGAAGAAAAAATCCGCTACCTTTCAATCAGACTGCAGGCAAACGCAAAACTGGTAGATGTCTTTCCCTACTCTTGGGAAATATTTAAATATAGCCTGGTCGGCAAAGAAATCATCTCTGATGTGGCAGGCTCTTTCACCCAGTTTCCGTTGAGATTGGCTTGGGCGGTCACCATTCACAAGAGCCAAGGGCAGACCTTTGATAATGTCTGCATAGATATCGGCCGCGGCACATTTGCTCCCGGACAATTATACGTAGCGCTCAGCCGCTGCACCTCTTTGCAAGGAATAAGGCTCAAGACCAAACTTTTGCCACGGCACATCATGTGCGATGAACGGATCTGCGAGTTTATGAATCTTTATGGTCAGCCCTCAAACTTGCAAGACAAGATTAAACGCCTGCAAATGGCAGCACAAAAGCGGCAAAAGATAGATATTTCCTACCAAAAAGCCGACGGTAAGATCTCCCGCAGAGTGATTATCCCCCTGCATATCAAAGGAGAAAATCTGCAAGCCTTTTGCACTCAAAGACAAGAGCAGAGAAGCTTCAATCTTGAACGGATATTAGAGATTAGAAATTTTGCAGAATAACAAAAACCACCCATAAAGGGTGGCCGTTTAGTGGTCGGATTGACTGGACTCGAACCAGCGACCTCTTCGTCCCGAACGAAGCGTTCTACCAGGCTGAACTACAATCCGATAACGGAATAACCTTTTAACACAAAAATTTTTTTTCTCAAGCACTTTTTTCAAAATTTATTATTTTTTATAAAATCAACGGAAAAAATACTGATAACACTTGCCAAATCATAATGCCTATATTAACGTATAAAGCAGATGGAACAAACCTTATAAGGCAAATTATATGTTTAATAAACTCTCCTTTTTGCTGGCCTCTCTTTTCAAGGTTGGCTACGCTCCGGCAGCCCCGGGTACCATGGGTTCTTTGGCCACCATTCCCTTTGCGTTTTTCTTTGCTTATTACTACGGCACTTGGGGTGTGGCAATCGCCGCGATTGTTAGCTTCATCATCGGTGTCATTTGTGTAAGAAAGGTCTTAAAAACCAGCCGTCATGATCCCTCTTTTGTTGTAATTGATGAGTTTTCAGGCCAAATGCTCACCTTTTTGTTTGTAGCAGACTACCTTCAATTTGAAGGCGACAACTGGCTATTGTATCTTTTGGGTTTTATGCTCTTTAGAGTATTTGACATCACCAAACCCTTCCCTGTCGGCTGGGCTGATAAAAAGATCCTCAACGCCTGGGGTGTGATGTTAGATGACATTTTTGCCGGGCTTTATGCTGGTGTCATCTTGTATTTGTTTAACTATTGGATTAATGCCTAAATGTTCAAAAGCCTCATTGCCAAGATAAAATCTTCTTACATTGTCAGTAACTACTGCAAAATATACCCCTATGTCAAGCCTTACACATTTAGGGCAATGGTTGCCGTTTTAATTACGATCCCTATTGGTTCAATGGATGCAGTCATCGCTTGGTCCCTCAAACCCTACATGGATATTGTGATGGTAGAAAAAAACACTGCTTCCACCTCATTTATTCCACTTTTAATCATCATTTTCAGCGTTTTGCAGAGCCTGCTCAACTACACAGCCACCTACCTCAACACCTGGGTTGGTCGCAAAATTGCCAATGATGTCAAAATAGATTTGTTTTATAAACTCATGCATTATGATGCTGGCTTTTTTGATAAGCGTAACTCGGGAAGCATTCAACAACAATTTAATAACAATGTAGATGCAGCCTGCAATGGCCTCCTTTCTAACCTCAAGCTCTTTACTACCCGTATATTTTCATCATTATCGCTGATTGGTGTTTTATTTTACAATTCCTGGCAGCTGGCAATTGTTGCCGTCGTCGTGTTGCTCGGAGCACTTTACCCGCTAACCACTTTACGCCGCAAATTAAAAACCATTTTTGATAAAAATATTTTCTCCAGTGGCTTGGTTATGACACATTTTAATGAAACATACAACGGCAATCGTATTATCACCTCCTACAATTTGTATGAATATCAACTAAATCGTTTTAAGGATACCTTACGTTCATTATTTAAACTCGGAATTAAGATGATACAACGTACCGGCATGCTCTCCCCCATCATGCATTTTGTAGTATCATTAGGTATTGCGGCAGTTATCTGGCTTGGCAGCTACCTAATTGTTACTCACCAGATTACGGCCGGCAATTTTGTATCATTCATTACTGCCTTGATAATGCTCTACAATCCGATAAAAAGCATCGGCAACAACTACAACGCGGTTCAGATGTCTCTTTTGGCCATGGAGAATGTTTTTAAACTTCTAGAAGCAACCCCAGCCATTACCAACCGTCCCAATGCCCGCACACTAAAAACAATAAAAGATTCCATCGAGTATAAAGATGTTTGTTTTGAATACATAAGAAACAAACCCGTATTAAAACATATAAACCTAAGTATCAAAGTTGGGCAAACGATAGCCTTAGTAGGTAACTCCGGAGGGGGGAAGACAACTTTTGTTAATTTACTGCCACGTTTTTATGACGTTACAAGCGGAGCAATCCTCCTTGACGGTGTAGATATCAGAGATTTTGAGCTCAATTCGCTTCGAGACAAGATAGCCATAGTTTTTCAAGACAACTTCTTATTTGCCGGAACAATCAGAGAAAATATCTTGCTTGGCAAAGAAAATGCCACGGAAGCCGAGATTGCGAGAGCCGTCAAAGGCGCTTGCCTTGAAGAGTTCATCAAAAGTTTAGATAAAGGCCTAGACACCCAAATCGGTGAAAGGGGCGTTCTGCTTTCGGGCGGACAAAAGCAACGCATAGCCATCGCCAGAGCATTTCTGAAAAATGCACCGATAGTGATACTTGATGAAGCAACTTCTGCCCTGGATAACAAATCGGAGGCCGTCGTACAAGAAGCCATCGACAATTTAATGAAAGACCGCACAGTTTTCATTATTGCCCACCGCTTATCAACCGTCCACAATGCCGATAAAATTATTGTTATCAACTACGGAGAAATTGTTGAAAGCGGAACCCATAAAGAATTATTAAACAAAGAAAATGGCATTTACGCCTCGCTCTACAAAACTCAGTTAATGTAAGGACTTTTCCATGCAATTAGGTAAACTTTGGCTAAAGACATTAAGATTTTTTCACTTAATCTCAGAGAATGATTATCGCCGCGGAAAGATTCGTTACCTTCCGCATATAGACAAAATATCCGTGCAAAAAGAGATAAATTCTTTCAAAGGCAGAGGTGTTACGACAAGTGAACGCTCGCCCAAATTAATTGTAACGCTGACATCTTTTCCGCAACGTATGTACGATATTCATTTTACACTTTACTCTCTTCTCAACCAAAGCCTAAAACCTGATGCCGTACTTTTGTGGCTGTCAGAAGAAGAATTTCCCAACCGAGAAAAAGACGTTCCCAACGCAGTCTTAAAACTGCAAGAAAACGGTCTAACCATCAAATGGGTAAAAGAAAACCTGCGCTCGTATAAAAAACTTATTCCAGCACTAAAAGAGTACAAAAATGATATTTTGGTCACGGCAGATGATGACATTTATTATCCACAAACATGGTTAGAGCTCTTATATGCCGGCTATTTAAGAAACCCCCAGGCGATTCATTGCCATCGCGGCCACAAGCTACAGTTTGATAAAGAAGGAAACATCCTACCGTACAAGAAATGGAAACACCGCATCTCGCACGATTTTGCATCATTTCATAACTTTTTCACCGGAGCCGGTGGCGTTTTATATCCGCCGCACTGTTTGTACCGAGATGTGACAGAAGTTAAGCTGTTTCAGCGTTTGGCACCCAATGCAGATGATATCTGGTTCTGGGCAATGGCCGTTTTACAGGGCACTCCGATAGATATAGTTGAAAACAACCTAAAGCAGCTGGTTTATATCAACCCAGAACGAGAGTTAAAACTAACTTCTGAGCTCACTTTAGCCATGGTAAACACTGCCAGCGGCCAAAATGACAGACAAATCAAGCAAATAATGCACCACTACCCACAATTAGTAACCTATTTAAGCTAAACGACAGAAAAAGGAAATTAAGGAAGCGATAATTAAACAAATAAATTCATTAACCGATTTTAAATAAATTTGATTGACTTCTAACATTGTTGCTTCTAATCTTTTCACAAAGCATTGTATTATAAATGGAGGTTTACAATGGATATACAGCAGCTTGAAAAATTAAATGAACTACGGGAGAAAGGTATTCTCACCGAAGAAGAATTCAACGCACAAAAAAAAGCTCTTCTTTCCCCGCAAGAAAAGAAAATAGGTTTTAGCTGGAAAAATTTTGGTATCTCTTTTTTAATAACTTTGGTAGTTATTTTAGTCGAGGTTTTACTTGCCCTTGGTATTAATCCTGATGTAAACAGCCCTGATTTTACCGGCGCTCTTCAGTTATTAAACATAGTTCTTGCTATAGTTATGACGATTGTAGCCGTCAGACTAAAAGATACCCCATCCAAGCGCAAGCTTCCGGCATGGGCAGTATTTCTGGCAATTGTATTCGCCGGCTGTTTAGGCTTTTGGGTCACGATGTACAACATCTTGCAAATCAAACAAAATAACGTAGCTTCAGAAAAATAAAAGTAAAGGGCTAAAGAATGATAGTTCTTTTTCTACTATATGCACTTTTTTGGCTCTGTGTACTTCTTTGGCTGATATATGTGCCAATTATGATTGCCAAACGCCGAGGCATTAGCGGCAGTGAGCTCACCACCATTTCCATTTTAAGCTGGTGCGGAATTTTATTTGTTGGCATCACATGGATAATAGCGATTATTTTGGCCTTGGTTTGGCAACCCAAAAACTGGATAGGGAAAGACGTTTCTACCAAAGGAAATTTGGCCTCATCTACCACTTTGACTGATTTAGAACTATTGGAAAAGTTGGGTACCCTGAAAGAAAAAGGCGCCATTACAGAAGAAGAATTTCAGAAAGAAAAGGCAAAAATACTAAAAGCTTAAAAAATAAAGCCAGAAGAAACTCTGGCTTTATTTTTTAAGCAAGGAAAAACTTTATTTTTTCAAGTACTTCTTGCGCATCTTTGCGCCCGAGATCATACATCTCTTTAACAATATCCAAATTAGATTCCATTTTAGAAATATTTATTTTCTTGCTCGGACGCAAAACAAATATCTTACCGTCTCTTTCAAGTCGCTCAATTTCATCAAGTTCCTGATTATACATTTCATGGCGATGGAGCACGGCATTCACAAAATTTGGATATTTACGATAGGCAAACTTCGTCAACCATTGTAGATGAGAAGGTCCCTTACGATATCCCTTTGGACGCGTCAGAACGACAACATTTTTATCATACCCCATATTAATAAAAGCCTGAACCGGAATACTATCACAAATTCCGCCATCCAAAAGTTTTTTGCCCCCTACGTTCACAATTTTAGACACCAAAGGCAACGAGGCTGAAGCTCTCAGAAAATCTATTTCTGAGGTCATGTTATGACAACGAATATACTCAGGTTTACCGGTTTTGACATTCGAGCAAACAACATAAAACTTGGTTGGCGAGTTTTCAAAAGTTTCATTATCAAAAGGATCTAATTTTTCCGGCAAATCATGATAACAAAATTTAACATCGACAATATTGCCACTCAAGAGCCAAGAACGAAAGCTCATAAAACGATAATCATTACCATATTTGAGATTATAGCGGATACTACGCCCAATTTGTTTAGCCACAAAAGAACACCCATGAATAGCACCGGCAGAAACCCCTATAACACCGTCAAAAGCAATGCCTTGCCCCATAAAAACATCCAGCACCCCTGCCGTATAAATTCCGCGTTTAGCGCCGCCTTCCAAAACCAATCCTGTTCTCATCGCCAATATCCTCACAAAAGCCTTAACGATAAGCCACTATAAATACTCATCATATCTAAGTCAATCACCAATCTATCCTCCAGAATTCAAGAGGCTCTATTGACTAACAGAAATAATTTGTTTATCTTCACAACAGTATGAAGATAAAAAGGCGTGAACTATGAAAATTGGAATTATCGGAACAGGCTATGTAGGCCTACCCTCAGGAGTTGGTTTTGCAGAGCTTGGCAACCAAGTTACTTGCATTGACCAAAATGTTGAAAAGATCGAAAGCCTCCAAGCAGGAAAACTAACCTTGTATGAAGATGGCCTAGAGGAATTGTTCGTTAAAAACATCAAAGAAGGCCGCCTACGCTTTACCACTTCAATGAAAGAAGGCGTCAGTGGTGCTGATGTTGTTATTATCGCTGTCGGCACGCCCCCCCACCCAGTCACCAAAGAAGCTGACATGAAATATATCTATGCTGCGGCAACTGAATTATCTCAATACCTCACAGGCTACACGGTTGTAGCCAACAAGTCTACTGTTCCGGTCGGCACCGGCGACGACGTTGAAACAATTATCAAAAAAACAAATCCCTTTGCAAACTTTGATGTTGTATCATTACCTGAATTTTTGCGAGAAGGCTTTGCCATTCATGATTTTTTCAATCCTGATCGCATTGTTGTGGGTGCCAACACGGAAAAAGCCGCCAACGTCATCAAAGAATTATACAAGCCGTTTGCCAATAAGACCAAAATGCTATTTGTAAAACGTCGGTCATCAGAAACAATCAAATATGCTTCTAACGCATTTTTGGCCATCAAGATACACTATATTAATGAGATGGCAAATTTCTGCGAAAAAACAGGAGCCGATGTTTTGGAAGTAGCTCAAGGCATGGGACTAGACAGCCGTATCGGGCCCAAATTTCTGAATCCGGGTCCCGGCTATGGCGGTAGTTGTTTTCCCAAAGATACGATGGCTATGGCATATATGGCCAGACAAAATAATGTTGAGATGAGCTTGATCAATGCCGCCATAGAGGGCAACAAAGCCCGCAAGAAGCAGATGGCAGAGCGGATTCTTGAGGCCGTCAAAGATATTGAAGCCCCAAAAATTGCGGTATTAGGCCTGGCTTTTAAAGATGGAACCGATGATTGCCGCCAATCCCCTGCCATGGAAATTATTGCCAATCTTTTGGAAAAGAATGCCAACATCACTGCCTATGACCCTAAAGCCATGGGCACGGCTTGTCAGCTGCTTGGTAACAAGATTACCTATGCCGACGACATGTATCATCCCCTAAAAGATGCCGATGTGTTAGCCATTTTAACAGAATGGAAACAGTTTAGGGAGCTAGATTTGCAAAAAGCCTCCATGCTGATGCGCCACAAGAATATTGTTGATTGTCGCAACCTGCTGGATGCTAAAAAGGCCGTTGAAGCAGGTTTCAAATACCAAGGAATAGGCAAAAAAGCAGAACCAAGTACATCAGAAAGCTCAACTCACCAAACGGAGGTTGCATGATTTTAGTTTTTGGCGGTGCCGGTTATATCGGCTCATACACGGTCAAACATTTGCTTGATAACGGATATGAGTGCGTTGTCGCTGACAATTTGATTTATGGGCATAGAGAAGCTGTTGATAAAAGAGCTGAATTTGTACATGCAGACTTGCTCAACCCTATTTCAATAAGGGAAGTATTCAAAAATCGCAAAATAGATGCTGTTATCCACTTTGCCGCTTTTACATATGTGGGAGAAAGCGTCAATAATCCTCAGAAATATTACATAAACAATGTTGTAGGCACCACCAATTTGCTGAATGTTATGCTTGAAAACAGCGTAAAGAAGATTGTCTTCTCAAGCACCTGTGCCACCTATGGAGAACCGCAATATACGCCAATAGATGAAAAACATCCGCAAAATCCCATCAATCCCTACGGCCGCACTAAACTGATGATTGAGCAAATTTTTGCAGACTATGAAAGGGCTTATGGATTAAAACATATTGCCTTGCGCTATTTTAATGCAGCAGGCTGTGCCAAAGATGGTAGCATAGGAGAAAGCCACACCCCAGAAACACACCTGATTCCTTTAGTTTTGAAAGCCATAAAAGGAGAAAGAGAAAAGATCAGCGTTTTTGGCACTGATTATGATACTCCGGATGGCACCTGTATTAGGGACTATATTCATGTTGAGGACTTAGCCTTGGCTCACCGCCTGGCAGTTGAGAAGTTGGATGAATATAGTGGCTGCCTAAATTTGGGAACGGGAGTTGGCACCAGCGTCAAAGAGATAATTGATGCAGCCGAAAAAGTCAGCGGCAAAAGATGCCCGGTAGAGTATGGCCCCAGACGCGCCGGAGATCCAGCCAAACTATATGCCGACAATCAAAAGGTAAAAAAGATTTTAGGTTGGCAACCAAGCTATACCAATATAGAAGATATTATTAAAACAGCTTGGAATTGGGAAATGAACAGAAGATTTTAGCTCTTATTTCTGCTCATAAGGAGTTAGACGCGGAATAAAACGCGGCACATTATTTTTATAATCGGCATAGGCCTGCCCATAGCGTTTAAGCAATCCCTTCTCCTCAGAAAGAGGGAAATAAACAGCGTTAATACTGATAAAGATCAGAAGATAGACGAGCAAGGCAACGCTTTGAAAAAGAATTGCCTCTGCCAAAAGAACTAAAAACACACCAAGCAGCATCGGATTTCTGACATACGCATAAGGGCCTGAGGTAATAAGCTTATTGATAGGGTTCCAAGGAGCTAGGGAACCCTTTTTAACCTCAACAAATAATTTTATGGTCCAAACCATGAGGAAAAGGCCGAAAGCTAAAGAAGCAACCATCAATAAAAGCAAAAAAGGTCTTTGCCAAGAGATGATATTAAATCCGCAAAAATACAAAATAATTAAAGGGATTGTAATCAACACATTAAACGGCAAAATCAAAATAGCCTTTAACATTTAGCACATTTCCTCTCACAAAAATCCCGAAAACGCTTTATTTTGACTTAAAAGGATAGCATGCTCTCTGAGAAGAAAAAACGTCTACAACACAAATCCTTTCCAAATTTCCATCCCGATTATAGTGAAAGCTGTTGATCGTTCCTCCTCTAACATCCATTGTTGCTGTAGATTTCATTTTATCACCAGCTTGGTTAACGGGAACAGTCACTTTTTTCTCTTCCAAAGAGGTAACACTATGGACCTCTATAAAACCATTATCATAAAAAGACTTTTGCTCTACGGGAATATTATTCTCCATTTTCAACTGATAAACAAGAGCTCCATTTTCATCAAATTTTTCCTCAAAAGAAGAACCTTTATCGATAGTTTTTTTCAGAGCAATTTTCTCACTTTCATAATACTCCGTAACAGATGTCAAAAAACCATCATCAAAAGTTTTATCCGTTTTCAACTTTCCATTCTCAGAGTAAAATTTCTCTCTGGTCACTTGACTATCTGCATATTCCGTTTCAAACTTAAGCTGTCCATTTTCATAAAAATCCTTATGAATTTCAGGCTCATAGACATACCGCACTTCACCATTTTCATAATACCCGGTCTCTTCCCCTGAAAACACGCCTTTTTTATATTTTCTGACAGTTTTCAATTGCTTATCTGGATAATAAGAAACAACTTTTCCAGTTATCTCCTTCTGACCATCATAACAAATGCCTCTAACACATTTAACCTGTCCTGCCTCGTATGTCTTGGGAGACAATTGATATACCACAAACCCCACCAAAACAAGAGCCGCCACTACCAATAAGGTTACCACAGCCTTTTTATTAGCCGATTGAGGATTCTGGGGTTCAGACAAAATTTGCTTTTTCTTAAGCTCAAATTCCTCATCGGAAATAACACCTTTTTCCTTTAATTCATAAAGATTTTCAAGCTCCTTGGTATTCATGGTCTTTCTCCTTACTCACTTTGCCTTGCCAAAGCGATTTTCACCATCATCCCCCTTAGTACACATAAAGATAATAAGCAAAACACCGCAAATTAAATTTATCAGAAGCGTAAAGATTATAAATTCATCAGAATAACTTTGATTAAACATAGTCATCAGATTCAAAATAGAAGGCCCCAGATAAACAGAAGCCCAACCAGCCTCCATATTCAAATCATGAAAGCGTCGAACCACAACGCCATATGTTGGCAAGATCTGAAAGATCTGAAACAGTTGCAACAAGAAAAGAGATTGGGAATCAAGCAATGCAGAAATAACGAGCAAAATAAAGAAAATAATCACATTGGCCAAAAAGAAGAACCAAAATTCAGGCCTATTAGCTCTACCTTTCATATTAAAAGAATTTTGCACACAATAAACATAGTTATCAATTATTCCGAGAGAAGCTGCCTTATCAGCACCACCTTTCAGAAATTCGCGTTTCTTAGCCTCAAACTCTTCCTCTGTAATAATTCCTTTTTCTTTCAGCTTAAAAAAAGCTTCCAAATCATTGGCGTCCATAAGTATCTCCTCTACAAAACAAAATATAACATACGTTACAACCTTTATTTTAAAAGTCAATGACATAAACATCTTACACATGCGTTGACTTTTTCCACCTAGAACTAGATTTCCCAAGATATAACTGTGGATAAGAAGTTCATTTTCAAAGAAGCCCTTGCCAAATGACAAATAATTAATATTATGAATACGATATACTCCCAAGGAGGCAAAGAACCTAACATGAACTCTTCAGCAAATAAATTTCTCAGAACAGTTTTGTTACTGATTTTTTATTTTACATCTGTTACCAACCCAGCTTTTGCATATATTTCCAGATTATCTCCGCAAAATTTTAAGTCGATGTACAATCTGGCCGCCAGAGGCAATTTATCAGCCTTGAGCAGCGCACAGAGTCGTGGCTTAAACATAGACGCAGTTAATGAAGATGGAGATACGGGTTTATGTGTCGCAGTAAAAAGACGCAATGCCACGGCATACAATAGTTTTCGTTCTTTGGGAGCCAACCCGGCACACCCCTGCACTCAAAAAATTCCTTACTACAAAGATTTTGTATCATCCCGAGCGGTTCAATCTGGAGCCACTTGGTATGACAGCGGTTATAATCCACCCAACACCCCCCGAATTGGCAAACCGAGCATCACGGCGTGGCTTGTCGGAGCTATTTTAGTTGGCGGAGGCATTGCCGTAGCCGCGGGTGGCGGTGGTGGCGGAGGCGGCGGTAGCGATGAGAGTGGTTCGTCAGGAGGCGGCGACGACAACCCCGGAGGCGACGACAACCCCGGAGGCGACGACAACCCTGGAGGTCTAACCTGCCAATATGGTTGTGCCCAATACGATACAGATGGCAATTGCATCAAATGTAATGACGCTCCGGAACCAGATATCTGTGAGACAGATCCCTGTGCTCAAGGATGCTACACTGATATCAGTAGCCAATGTCAATATGGATGCGCAGTATACAACAAATGTGGCGGTTGCGAGCAATGCAACCCCAAAGAACCAGATATCTGCGAAACTAACCCCTGCGCTCAAGGATGCTACACCGATATCAGCAGCCAATGTCAATACGGATGTGCTGTATACAACAAATGTGGCGGCTGCGAACAATGCAATACCGAACAACCTGATTGTTCTGCCACCCCTTGTGCTCAAGGATGCTATACAGATATCAGCAGTCAATGCACCAATGGCTGTGCCAGCTATAACCAATGCGGCGGTTGTGAAATATGCAATCCCGAAACAGGCACAAACACATCTTTTGTTAAAACAGCCTACACTCCCTTAACCAACACAGAAAACCTGAGTAAAGACGGAAGTGGGGAGACATCGACCTGGGGCGGCATTTACAGTCAATATCAACCCATAACCAACAGTGGCAACATCACCCTCACCTCTGGTGAAAATGCGGTAGGCATCATGTCATGTTTCACATCAGACCTAAACACCTGCCTCCAACAACAAATTTCGGTAGCCGGCGGAGATATTAATAATACCGGAGAAATAAATATTAAAGCGGACAACAGCTATGGTATTTTTGCCACCACTTTAGGAAAGATAGATAATAATGTCCTGGTCGGGATGGGAAGCATAAATACTTCCAATAAAGGCATTTATATGTATGGTTCAGATAACACCGGTATTGCGCTGTATGGCAACGGCAACATTGTCAACAATACAACAATTTATATGGAAGAAGACCCCTCAAAAATAGTTCAAACATCATCGGTACATCCTTCGGACACGGTAGATACAACCAACGCTTCAAGTACAGCCATTTACTTTAATAATGCAGATGCCAACTTAAACTACACACTACCAGAATACGATGGAGAAACGCTTACCAACACCATCTCTAATTCTAAGCTAATCAACATCACAGCTTCTACCGATGAAAAACTTTCCGGAACCCCAGATGTTCCTATTGGAACAATATACTCATTTCTAGATGTGAAAGGAATTTCTGTCGTTTACGATTTTTTTCAGCCTCGCGGCAACATCGTTATAAACAACACAGGCGATATAAAAATAGAATACAACGCAACCTCATCTTCTAGCGACAATCGAGATCTCTACAGAGCGATAGGAATTCAAACAACATCTCCTAAGATAACTTATTATAAAGATACATTTCAAACAGGTACATTCAGTGCTCATGTTTATAACAGCGGCAACATTTCACTAAGCGGCAACGCCACACTTTATGGCGCCATAATAAACAATACCTACTTAGAAAACAAAGGAGACATTACCATCGATGGTAATGGAACAGGTATTTTAGCACGCTATGGCTCCACCATAGACCAATATGGAGACATTAATATGTCTAATCCCAATGAAACAGCCATATACTTATACTCCAAACCACTTAAAGATAGGAACACCCCAGCTCCCAACATTCTAAACATAAAACAAGAGGCAACCATCAACAGTAACATACTTTCATCTGGACCGATCCACGTCAACATATGGATAAATGACAAATATGTTCAAAACCAAATAAACAATTATGGAACCATTAATGGAAATATTTTAGAAGATAATAATGCTTACACATACCTCACAAATTATAACACCATCAATGGAGATGTTCTCCTAGAAAATGCAACTTTAACAAACTCTGAAACAGGCACTATAACCGGAGATGCTCAAGCAAACACTATCATCAACGATGGCACCATCATAGGAAGCTACGATTGGGAAGAAGACTCATTCATAGTGGATGACACATCCATCGCTGCAGTGTACATCACCAATAATGGAAACCTCACCGGAAGCATAGTCGCTGTTAATACAGATATTTATGATTTAGAAGGAGTTTTGACAAATACTGGAACCATAAACACATCTTATATTGCTACAACGAAAATAGAAAATACAGGAACAATAAATGCGCTTGAAGGTTTCACCTTAAAACTTTACGATACAAATGAAGACACCATAAATTTCAATGATCTTTTTCAAATCACATCCTCTCCCAACAACTATTGGAATAATTACATTACCCTGGAATTAGGCGCAAACAAGACCATCAATATCGACAATTTAACAGCAGAAAACAAACACATCAATGCCGACTCGACAGGAATATATATTAATGGAGCGATTCCGGCACCTAACACTTCTTCCTTTCAATCTTACCTCAACCTTGGCACGATAGATCTTCTTTCACAACAGTACGGAGACACCACAGGTATTTCCATAAACCGTTCATATTTAGACACGGTTTTAGAAAACACCCTTAGCGTAACCAACACATACACTTCTCAATATGATTTTGATACACCATCTTACGACGTACAAGGCGTAG
>CALXVX010000035.1 GCA_944392215.1 uncultured Alphaproteobacteria bacterium
GCCAAAGAATTATAAGGAGCTTCGGTTGCACCGGATTTCAGCACCAAATAAAGGTTTGAAAAATCCACTTTTCCCAAGAGCAACCCGATAGGCGGCATAATCACGTCTTTTACGAGTGAGTCGACAATTTTCCCGAACGCCGCACCGATAATAATACCGACAGCCATATCAATCACATTGCCGCGCATGGCAAATTTTTTGAATTCATTAACAAAGTTCTTAATCATTAGTCACCTCGCACAAAAAAGGGGCGAACATCGCCCCTCCAACAAAAGTCTAAACTTTTTCGACCTGGTTATATTCCAGCTCAACCGGAGTAGCACGGCCAAAAATGGAAACGGAAACTTTGACTCTGGCTTTTTC
The DNA here is from genome assembly GCA_944392215.1 of uncultured Alphaproteobacteria bacterium. Classification (GTDB taxonomy): domain Bacteria; phylum Pseudomonadota; class Alphaproteobacteria; order RF32; family CAG-239; genus CAZU01. The sequence continues at coordinate 364 of CALXVX010000035.1, forward strand.
GGTATCAACCTCTTCAACCAAGCCAACAAAGGAGGCAAACGGACCGTCACAGACTCTGACCTGCTCGCCGACTTCAAAGTTAACAACGGTTTGCGGGCGCTCAATTCCTTCTTCCATTTGGGTCATAATTCTCTTAACCTCAGCCTCGGTAATCGGATAAGGCTTGTTGCGGCTACCCAAGAAATTGCTGACATTAGGATTATTCTTAATCAAGTGCCAAGCATCATCGGTCATAATCATCTTAACCAAGATATATCCCGGGAAGAATTTGCGCTCAGAGGCAACTTTTGTGCCCTTCTTAACCTCAACCACCTGCTCGGTAGGGATCATAACATCAAAAATTTTGTCATCCATTTTTTTGATGACAGCCTGTTCTTTAATTGACTCGGCCACTTTTTTCTCGCAACCGGAGTGAACATTCACAACATACCAACGCGGATCCATCAGACTATTCTCCAAGACCTAAAATTAACTTAATGGCCCAACCAAGAATTTGGTCGACAAAAAAGAAGAACGTTGCAGCGATTGCCACAATCACGATAACCATCAAAGAAGTTTGCATAACTTCTTTTTTAGTCGGCCAGGTAACTTTTTTAACTTCTTGCTTGACCTGGCGGAAGAACTGTATCGGACTAACTTTTGCCATGGGCTCTTATCCTAACTAAAAAAATTTCAAACACCCCGCACACGATCTGGCGAGTCCCCCGTTAAAACTGCAAATTTTGGGTAAACCAACCAAACCGACAATTACCGAATTGGCACCTGCAGGCATTAACTCAATGTCGCCAACATATTAAATAATTACATTGATGTCAACACCTTTTAGCTCAAAACAACAGATATCACCCCTTATCTTGCCGAGACAGCTATTTTATAAAACAAACACCTCCGAGCACACAAACATTAAGACCTTAACCAATTTAAAATAAGGCTTTATTTTTTTGTAGACAAACTCCAGATAGTTATAGCCTTCTGAAGATAAATTTGCTATTATTTTGCCCAGCAAAATAATTTGGAGAAAAGAAATGAAAAAGATATTTATCCTCGGAGCATTGGCTCTTTTGTCGGCTTGTGCAAGCCAACCTAAAGAAACTTACCCATATGGTATGAATGAAGATGAATGGAACCAGCTCTCCATTCAAGACAAAGCAAATATTCGTCGTGAATTCTACTTTTACGAAAAAGGGTCAACAGCCTTCATCAATCCGCAAATGGAAATTCAAGGTAAAAAGCCAGAAATGCCCCTGCTTTTGCAACAACAAAAAAAGAATTAATTTTCTAAGCCCCTTCCCTAAGGGGCTTAATTCCTTATATTAAAAGCCAAGGTCGAACTATTACACCATTGTTATAAGTCGCCAGCAACCGGCAACAAAATTCCCTCTCTTGTCCCACAGGCCTGTCACAATCCATTTAACCTTATTCCAGAGTTTTCTATTAGATTTCTATAAATGATATTGGCTACCTAAACAACTTTTTAAGAAAAGAAAACAAACTAAAGGAAGTCCGATTATAAATTCGATTATAAAGAGCTTTTTTAGGATTTGTCAACCATCCCCAACCACGAGGAGCCTTGAGACCCAAATTATGCCGAACAAAGCGTTTCAGCGATGTCCTAGCACCAATCATCTTACTCAGTGACGGCTTTCTAATACCAAATTTCATAAACACCTCTCAACCCATTTTTGTTATTGTGCTATTACTTTACCATCCTGCGTAACACCTGAGGTTATCTGTCCGTTTGATCTCCTTTGCAACTCATCGGCATATTTATTAAGTCTTTCCACACAATCATTATTAAGCTTTTTTGCTTCTTTTTTCTGTCCCAATGCAGTCAAGCGCATAAATTCATCTCTACCATCTGAAAATGCCTGTTCCTCGTCTTTAGCCATTGGACCGTTATCCAAAATAATAGCCAAATAAGTATTCTGCACTGACAAAGCCCCCAAGAGCTGCCCCTTTGTTAATCCATTATTTTGGGCCAAAACTCTAACAACCCCATTTGTCACCCCCACACAATAAATATCTTCCTGTCTGTCATTGGCCCATACCGTACTAATTCCACAAAACAAGCCAATGGCTACAATTAAAATCTTTTTCATTTTCTTTTCCTTTTTTAATAGATATGCCACACCCAATATGCACAATGTTTTTTGCACATCAAACAAAAACATTTCCCCATACACAACAATCCTATAATAAATATCTTTCCGCAAGCAAGAAATAAATGCAAAAATTACACTTGCTCAATATATCTTTGCCGAATGCCTTAACATTTCCAAGACGAGCCTCTCTATTGAAAGTCAAACTCACTTCAATCGACTTCCTCTAAAAGCCAATAAAAAAACCGCCCTTCCGGACGGTTATTTTATTGGTAGGGACAGACGATGACTTAGGGCTATAGCCCTAAGTTGCTGCGTTGGTTATCGGCTTGGCCGACCGGCACACTCCCGTGTGCCTTAACCTCCTTGTCAAACTCACTTTCTCGTGAGTTCGAACCTAAACCGCCTCTATTGCCAATAAAAAAGGCCACCTTAAAAGGTGGCCTTTTTTATTGGCAGGACTTATGAGATAATCCACGGACTTTTGTTTATCACAAAATTCTTTACATTTCTTCCAAACCACTTATAATGCAACCACGAAATACAATTATTTTGTTTAACTATTTAAAATTTATATTTATGAAAACTAACATTATTGACAATTTAACCCAAAATAAAACTTTCAAAATTAAAGCAAACAATGCAAATGTTTCCTTTTCACAACAAAACCGGAAAATTCCTAAAAATGGAAATAAGCGAGCATTGTCGGCCGTATGG
>CALXVX010000036.1 GCA_944392215.1 uncultured Alphaproteobacteria bacterium
ACCACATAGGCTGTATTGTCTCCGCAGAGTTTGGCGGCAATAATGCCAAGAGCGGTGCGAGAATCGATATCATCATCTTCCATCAGGGCGCCAAAGACACGTCTGATGCCAAACATCTTGAAGATGATGATGTCTTCTTTGGTGATGGCGTGGCCCTTGGGGTAGAACTTTCCGCCTAAGTTATAATCGGCAAAAAGTCTCACATTTTCGGCAACGTTGATATCAAATTCGGCTGTTTTCATTTTATTGTCCCTGTTAGCTTGGGATTATGATAATAAATTTAGTTTAAAAAATATAAAAAAAAGGGGAAGAAAAATCTTCCCCAAAGCAATACTTTTTGTGGTTAGAACGTATATGACCGCAAAAGAAGAGTTTTTTTCCAGCGGCCATTTTCCCAAACGGCCGTATAGACCTTGGCAAATAGTGCTCCATTACCTCCAGAGGCGAAGCTGATAATCTGCCGCTGGCCGTTCGTCTGGGTCACTATATCCGCAAACAGCCCGTTGCGATTGACGTTTTCTCTTAGTATCCAGTCTTCGCTTTTCTGAGGATTATATTCATAAACCTCAATATAAGGCCCTGAGGTGTTTTGAAGCTTTATTGTCCCGAAGGCCACCGAAAAGCAGTAGTCCTCATACATGGACTTATAGACCACCGCTCCGGTATTTTGGTCTCTGTAGCTCTTGATATTGGTGGCGGCCACTCTTCTGCGAGCGACTTGATCACCGTTACGAGCTGCCGGCCCGTTAACATATCTGATACCCCGGCTTACCGTTGCGCAGGAGCCTAACATCAAGCTCACAAGCGCAAGAATAATAATCTTTTTCATATTTTATCATTTTAATAATTTGCATACTTATAAATCAGAATGCCTAAAATATAGCATTCTTTCTCTTTTTTGTCTATATTTTTTATTGAAGTACAAAAATTGATGACTTTTTGTTTTTTTTGAGTTATATTGGCCCCCGAATTTTGAATAAGTTAGGATTTTACATTGAAAAAATTGATATCTGTATCCGAGGCAGGCAAACTCATTACCCCGAATGCATCTGTTATGGTTGGCGGGTTCTTGCGTTGCGGCTCTCCCTATAAGGTTATTGATGAAATCATCAAAAACAAAATTGGTGGGCTGACCCTAATTGCCAATGACACGTCTTTTGAGGAATATGACCGAGGCAAACTCATTGCTAATAAACTCGTCAAAAAAGCCATTGTCACCCATATCGGGACAAACCCGGAAACAGGCAGACAGCTCAATGCCGGTGAGATTGAAGTTGAGCTGGTGCCAATGGGAACCCTAGTGGAGCGAATCCGCTGTGGCGGTGCCGGGTTGGGCGGTTTCCTGACACCGACCGGTAAAGGAACGTTAGTAGAAGATGGCAAGCAGGTTATTGAAAGCAATGGCAGAAAATATCTTTTGGAAACACCTTTGCGGGCCGATTTTGCCATCATCTATGCCACCAAAGCCGATAAATTCGGTAATGCCTTTTTGGATGGCACAACCCGCAACTTTAACACCGTGATGGCGACTGCCGCAGATGTCGTTATCTTGGAACCTGAAGAAATTTCAGACGAACCTCTGGACCCGGCACAAATCACCATCCCGGGAATCTTTGTTGATTATCTTGTCACACAGGAGAAATAAATGGAACTTTCCAAACAACAATGCCGTGAAATTATTGCTCGCCGAATTGCCAAGGAATTTTCTGAAGGTGACGTCATCACTTTGGGAATCGGGCTACCGACTGAGGTGGCTAATTATATTCCCCACGATGTCCATGTTATTATTCAATCTGAAAACGGGATGCTCGGGGTTGGACACAGAGATTTGGCCGCACCGGAAAACCCCAAAGTGACCAATGCCGGAGGGCTTCCGGTCACAACCAAGCCCGGTGCCGTTTTCTTTGACACCGCCATGTCTTTTACCATTATCCGCGGCGGACATGTGGATGCCACGGTTTTAGGCGCTTTGCAGGTGGATCAACACGGAAACCTTGCCAACTGGATGATCCCCGGGGCTTTTGTGCCAGGTATGGGCGGCGCCATGGATTTGGTGGTTGGTGCAAAAAAAGTGATTATTGCCATGGAACACACCAACAAAGGCACTCCGAGAATTGTTAAAAACTGCACCATTCCCCTCACCGCTGAGGCCGAAGTTGATATGATTGTGACCGAGCGCTGTGTCCTTGAGAGGACAGAGCAAGGATTGCTCCTAAAAGAGATAAATCCACTGTTTTCCCTAGATGATATTTTGCGCTCAACCGACGCCGATTTGATTATTCCGCAAGAGCTACAACAACTGGCCGGCTAAAAAATGGAAAGATGCTTCATCCTCTTTGATAGTGAATATGCCAGCTGGGATGGTTTTCTCACCGCACCTAAAGAAGAAAAGAAAAAAGCTGAGGTAGTGCAAATTGCCGCTCTCAAAATTAATGCTGCTGATTTGACTGTGAGGGACGAATTTTGCCAATACATCAAACCACTCTTCACGCCCAAACTCACTGATTATTTTATCAAGCTCACCGGCATTACCGATGACCTGCTTGATAAAGAAGGAATTGATTTTCTTTCGGCTTACAAAAAATTTGTTGAATTTTGCGGCTCGGCTCCTTGCTATTCTCACGCATGGAATCCTCTGGATATTATCGGTGACGGCAGCGTTTTTGATGACAACCTGGCCTTGTGGCAGGCATCCAACCTTCCCCGCCCGATGTATAAAAATATTGCACCTTGGTTTCGGGAACAATATGCAAAAAGAGGGATTAATATCTCGCGCCAAGCATCAGGCGAGATTGCTGCTCTGCTTAATTGCCAAGATAAACTTCCGCAAGGTTTGCAGCCACACAATGCTTTGTATGATGTTTATTCCATTTTAGCCGGGTTGCGCTCTTTGGATTTCAAGCCTTAGTTTTCTTTCTTTTTGATTTGAATCTTAATCCCAAAATTGTCCAAACCGTGCCGTTCTTTTCTTGCCGATGAGAGAATATTTTTGAAAGCAGACTACAATCTTCAATCCTAAAGCACTCGGCATAAGTAAAGTTTTTTCTCAAGCCCCGATAGCTGTTTAATCCGAGCATTTTGGTATAGTCTGTTTGCTTTACTTGTGAGACGTATTCATTTATTACCTCTTTTTTCTTATCGGCAACATCAGAAATATCAATTGTCACATTTGCTTTCAGCTGAGGAACGCCAACCTCATAAGTGGCCAACTTGGGCTTATAAAAATGCAGCCAAAATTTTAAAAACGGATAAATACAGCGATGATCTCGGTGGCTCTCATATGGACTTGGCACAAACACATAAGCGTAATTATTAAAAGGAAGTTTTAACAACTTAAAAAGATTCTTGCTCACCTTGGAATCTGGAATGTTCCACTGCCAGAAATTTTTTATTCCTACCTTTTGCATGGCATTTGTGAACTCTTGGTGGCGCAGTGCGACAATTTCCTTATTTTTGGGAAGGTTATTTTGACCATCGGTCAGGACTAAAACGTCACACTCTTGTGGGTGCTGGAGCAAAAAACCTCCCATGCCAATACTTTCATCGTCTGGGTGTGGGGCGATTACCAAACACCGCTGACCAGCTTTTAGTTTTAAATTATCTACTGCCATCATTATATCTTTTCTTATCTGCATATCTAATCCTTTTTTATAAATAAGATACTTTTCTTTTAAACTCAAGAGTAGATAATGAAAAAGAGGAAGTAAAACTCCCTCTTTTTTGAAAAACTTCCGCAAACGATTAACGTTTAGAGAATTGGTAGAAACTTTTTATTATTATTTTTCAATCTATTACATAATCAAAAATTCTTATGTGAATATTGTGTGAATTATATTTTGAATTATAAAATTGGTTAAATAAACAGAAGAGACTCCTTACACAACTTTATTGAACTTTTTTTATACAATTATAATGTTTTTCATCAACAGTTTTAATAAACTCAAATAACTCATTAATCTCTTTTATATATTTTATTATACAGTTTTCAAGCATTCAAAAAGAATGTATTATGTAATAAACTTGACTTATTATTAAACATATCATATATTAACTTTACATCTATGTTGAAAATTTGCAAAGAATGGTGTTTATATGCTGATAAGTTTTAAATTTAGCAATTATAAAAGTTTTAAAGATGAAGTTGAATTTTCTATGGAGCCATTAACCAATAATGGAGAAGTAGATAATATAATAGAGACAGGTTATAAAAAATCTCCTGTTGTTTATAGAACATCTGCAATTTTTGGAGCTAATGCTTCAGGAAAATCAAGTTTCATTCATGCTGTTTCTTATTTTCAGGGATTAATGGAAGTAAGTTATTTAAAGAGATTTAATGAGCAAATGGAAGTTCCTGCTTATAAGTTAAGTGAGCAGAATAAAAATTCAACTTTTGAATTTGAATTCATAAAAAATCAAACAGCATATAGATATTTTGTGGAATTGAATGATAATGGAATTGTAAAAGAAGAAGCTTATTATACAGAATTAGAAGAAGATAAAAGAGAGAAGTGCTTATTTAAAAGAACTTCTGAAGATTTTAACAGTCCTTATGGCTTAGATAAAGAAATAGCAAAACAGACTATTAAGACAAGACTTCTTGTCAGTGAGTTGGTCAACAATAGAAATAATCAAGACCAGCATATTTTAGATATATATAATTGGATTATGGATATTGATATTCTTAGCATTGACTATAAAGATGTTTTGAGAGATAAGATATTATCTTCTAAATCTAATTTACAGAAAAAAGCTGAATTTTTAAGAAAAGCAGATATTCCTATTACAAAATTAATTGTAAATAGAGATGGTTTGTATTCAACACATAAAAGTGAAGATGGACAGGAGATTACTTTTGACTTTATGTTAGAAGAATCTGATGGAACTCAGATGTTACTGTGTCTATCTGAAGATATTTTCTGGGTGTTAGATAAAGGAAGTGTGCTCTTTATTGATGAGTTGGATAATTCTCTTCATCCTCATTTAGTAAAGTATTTGGTAGATTTGTTCAATTCACCCCAAACAAATCCTAAGGGAGCTCAACTTATTTTTACCTCTCATGCTCATTATTTAATGGATGGAGAACACTTAACCAGAGACCAGATTTGGTTTACATCAAAAGAAAATGGATATTCCAGTGAATTGTATTCATTAAGTGACTTCAAACAGATTAAAAGAAGAAAAGG
>CALXVX010000037.1 GCA_944392215.1 uncultured Alphaproteobacteria bacterium
CAGATAAATTCTTTAAATAATTCGTTGATTTTGCTTGCATCTCAATTAAATTTGTTGTAGCCTTGTGGCATAAAGAAACTGCGTAGTGCGTATTTCCGCAGATCTTCCGAGCCAACATTATTTTTTAGGGAGCTGTCTCTGAATAAATCGTGGTTTATTTATATGGCGCCCACTTGATCATAAGCGGTTCGATAAGAATGTATCCATACGGCTAAACGGTTTCTGAAACTTTGGGAAAACTCCGTTGACTTCAACGGAGTTTTCTTTTAGAAAAAACTTAGTGTTCATAATTAACAAAAAAAGGAATCCATTTTGCGAATCATCTATACCGGCGATATGGTCGGCCGCCCCGGCAGAGAAGCTGTCTTTAACAATATTGCCAAGCTGAAAGAACTTTATAACTTTGATATCTTGATTACCAACACCGACAATGCCGCCCATGGTTTTGGCGTGACACCCGGCATTTGCCGCGATTTGTTGGAGAAAGGCGTTGGCGCGATTGTAACCGGTGACCATGTTTGGAACCAGCGCGAGATTATTCCTTTTTTGGACGAGTGCAAAAAAATTGTCCGCCCGCTCAACTATCCTCAAAATCTTCCGGGGACCGGAGCCAGGGAAATTGAACTTGTAAACGGAAAAAAGATTTTGGTGGTTGAGGTGGTGGGACGTTTGTTTATGGAAGCGGTTGACTGCCCGGCGCAAGCTATGGACAAGCTCCTCAAAGCTTATACGCTTGGGCGCAATATTGATGCCATTTTTGTTGATATTCACGCCGAGGCCACAGCAGAAAAAATTTCTTTTGCGCATTATCTGGATGGCAGAGTGTCTGCAGTTGTCGGCTCTCATACTCATGTGCCGACCAGCGACACCATGATTTTGCCCAAAGGCACCGCTTATCAGACAGATGCCGGAATGTGCGGGGATTATAGCGGCGTTATCGGCTTTGAAACCCAAGCACCGATAGACAGGCTCTGCCGCCGCTACAGCGGAACCAAGTTGGTGCCGCTCAATGGCGCCGGCGAATTGTGGGGAACATTTATTGAAACAGATGATGCAACCGGACTGGCAGCAAAAATAGAACAAATTCATCTCTTGTAAAAAAACAAAGAAGCACTCCTTTAAAGAGTGCTTCTTTGTTTCATACTTTGGGCCTACAATACCCTCAATATAGAGACATTGAAGGTAAAAGAGACTTGACTCTGCCGCGAAATATGGTTTACACGGCAGATAACGTCCTCACCATCGGCGATGTGCTCTTGGCAGCGATCGTCGATGACGACGTTGAAGGTAAAGGCCGGGTAAGTCTTGTCCTCAAACGTCGGAATACCACTATCCATCTTCACTCGGTAATTGAAACCGAGTTTGTAGAGCTGGTTGGGTCCTGCGAACCAGAGAGAACCATTCTCCCGGCCCCTCTGTACGACCTTATCGTTTCGATAACCGACAGTTGTAGTATCTACGCTCTTGGCGACGAAGACGGGCTTTTCGGACGTGTGATCCGCTTTAATGAATTCAACAAGAACTTCCTTTGAAGCTTTGTCGATATACACCACACGAACGAAAGCTCTTTTCACGCCTCGCGGGAAATAGCCCTCTCGGAGCGCCACCATACCGCCCTTGCTCATTTGCGCGGCTTTTGAGCTTGCCACCTCAACGGTGATGACCTTGCCCAATTTGGCCTGACCAAGCACTTTGCGTGAACCCATGGTAACAACCTCGGTGATTTTTTCCTCGCTCCAGGGAGCCAAGGGGTCTTCCGGTTGGAGCTTTTCAGCCTCGGGAATTACCTTAAGTGTCTGGGCTGTGTATGTTCCCTCACTCGTTTTAGTGAGACCGCATACCTCAACCTCTCGACCTTCTTTGAGAGCTGCCTGCAGCTCCTCAGGTAAGCCCTGTGCCGGTTGGTAGACAACATAGGTGTTTTCCTTCAGCTCTACCACCACACCCAACGGCGTTGCAAAAGCAACACGCCCTTTTTGGGGTGTTCTGGTCATCAGCCATTCCTGAGTGGGCTCAAAAACGGGCCTCCAACCAACAATCTCCTTCACCATCACAGTGATGAGGGTACCCACCGGAAATTCATATTCCGAAACCAAAGTGCCGAAACACCCGCCCAAAGTTTTTACGCGGATTTCATCACCAGATGATGGAATAACAGTTACCTGCATTTCCATACCAACAGTGAGCAGGTCCGGAAACCTCTGCAAAATCTCTTCAAACGGTCTGTTCATAGTCATCATAATTTTTTTGTTTTATTAATTGTTTTTACTTTATAATGACAGCCCTGTGGATCAGGAAATTTTATAAAAACTCCACAATAATAGCTGTTTGTGTTCTGCCCTTATAGCATAAATTCCAACACAAATCAAGCACAAAATTTGACAAAAACGCTAAAGTCCTATTTTATTGGCGGAAAATCTCGCTCCCATAGGGAATCTCGGCCCCAATTCCTTGTTCCAAGACCTCGCCCCGCACAAAGCCCATCTCGCCGTTGTCTATCATCACCCGAGACCAGGCGTTGTCAGGCGTTTTGCCGGTTAGGCGCACCGTTGTTTGCGCCGGTAGCTCCTTTAAGACATCAAAGTCTTCGCCGGGGCCATACATTACCTTGGCTGCCGTTTGCAAATGGTATAGCTTTGAGATATCGCTCTTGTCTACCGGAATGCTCAAAATCTTGCCGACAACCACGTCATCAACACTATTATTTTCACCGCCGAAACGAACCTCTTGGTAGTAGTCTATCTCTTGTTTTTTGGAAAACCAATTCCAGAGCTCGCTCTCGCTCATATAGCCGCTGCCAAACGGAACCAAGGCCGCCGCCACAATCACCACCGGCACAATCAGCTGCACCGCTCTCAAGGCCGCCAAATTCCATGGCCGTGGGCGGCTTACGCGCAATTTTTGGCTGCGGATATAGCCCTGCAACAATCCTTTTAGCCTTTCTCCGGCGTAGTCCAAAGCCTGGATGGCTGAAGCAACCGCCAAATCAGGCTTGCCCTGCAGCTGATAGGCCACAACATTATGCACCAACACTCTCAGACTTTCTTGCTCTGATAAAGGTGATTTCCAATCTTCTGCCAAAACTTTTATGTTTTTCAAAAAAGCTTTCGGGTGCCACCAGCCCAGCAACCAATTCTCCAAGCTGCCCAACATTCTCACCTGCAGAGCCTGCCTGAAGCCGCAAATTCTTAACTCTCTTTCGGCTTTATATTTCCAAATCATTCCCCGAACCTTATTGAGCCACAGCGCCCTTATTCCTGTATTGCCCTCGTCATAGGCTCGGATATTTTCAAGCTCGGGATAATTATTTTCACTATAAACCTCTGAGAGCAAATCATAATACAAGCGGCTCTCTTCATCGCTCAAAACCTCATATGCCTTGGCCAGAAGTTGAAATTTCTCTATGGCATCTTCGGCCGTGTTGTGGTCCGGGTGCCATTTTTTTGCCAAGTCGCGATAATTTTTCTTGATGATTTCCGCATTTGTATTCTCATAAACCTCTAATATGCGGTAATAGCCCAGTGCGTCAGACATACATTCCCTCTCTTGTGGCTTCTGCGCTTTCCACTTTAATGAAAGCCTCTCTCTGATTTATCTTAATGGTGCCATTATAATCCACATCGTGTAAAGATTTCTTAAACAAATTCATTATTGCCGCACAAAAATCTTCAGCTTGCGACAAAGAGGTGCGAATAACCAAATCAAAGCGCCTTTTTTCCGCAACCGAGAAACCATCAAACTGGAAAGCGCCCAATTTGGTAAACTCCGTATTAACCACAAACCTGATGCCTTGCGATTTTGCCTGCTTCTTCTTTTCTTCCTCGGGCTCTTTTTTCAGCGCTATTTGCAAAGGTTGCAACATCTGAGCGTCAAAAAACGGAAGCTCAATAATCCGCCACTGCGGCGTCTCCCGCACCAGTGACGAGACAAAGCTATCAAGCCTGGTTATCGTTTCCGCTCCTTTGGGGGTTTCTGTCGTTATCTGCTGGCTTAAAACCTCTCCCAGCCATAGTTTGCTGTCTTTTTGCACTGCCGCCCGATAAAGCCCGTGCATATTTTGCAGTACATCCGCTTTCATGCCCGGAAGCTTTTGCAAAACAGCCGCTGCCGTTTGGTTACTTACCTCATTGCCTTTTGCTACCAGCGGCTCCAAAACCTTCAACAAGCCTTGAAACCTGTCATTTTTTGTTTGCATGGCTTTGAGCAAAACCTCCGGCTCTATCCTTGCAAACTCTTTGGCCGGCAAGAGTTTTGCAATATCTTCCGCAAAACCTTTTAACCAAGACATCGGCTCAGATACTTGCGTATTTTTCACTTCCAACTGCAAAATCTTATCTGTCGGCAGTTTTAGTGGCTGCTCGCTCCAAATTTTGCCCAAAGGAGATTCAAAAACCGTGGCGGTGCTTTGTTGTTGCTGCGTGGATATTTGAGCCTCAAAACTCTTGCCGCTCAAATTTTTTATTGTTTGGGCCAAATCCTGCACCAGGCTTTTTAGCTCTTGGGGTTTGGCGGCGGCCTCCGGCATTTGCCGCAATATCTCCTTCAATGGCTCCAAAATGCTCTTATCCAAGACATCTCCCTGCCCGAGGCCTTTTAGGGCTACCATAATCTCTGCCGGTGGTAGCTCCCTTATCACCGCCTCTTTTAAGGGTAAAGGAAACTCAAGCTCAGACATCAGATTTTCAACCGTAGGCAAAACTTTTATTGGCTGAAACTCGGCTTGTGGCAATTTGTTGGTGATGTTATTTGTGACCAGATTTTGCGGCCGGATTGTTTGCGTTGTCTGTTCTGCTTGTCCTGCTTGCCCTCTGGCCGGCAACAACTGCAAGCTTCCGTCTGCCATGACTTTGGCTGCCACCACTCTTGGTTCTGCCCCTTTGCCTTCCAGCTTTAGCGGCGTTTGCAATTTGATGTTTATCAGGCTCTCCTCTTTTCCTTGTCCTTGCAACATCATCTCCACCAAATCGCCGCTTTTGAAAGTATCGGTTTGGCTCAATATCTCCAACATCAAAACATCACCGGGTTTCACCCCTTGCGGCAATTGCTCCGGCAGTGCCACACTCGGCTTCTCGCCTCCTGAAACAACTACTCCCGGCAATAAGGTTGAAGATATGATATTATCCATTCGCTAACAGCCTTTTGGCAATTTGTAGAACATCTTCCGCCGCCTCGGACGTCGGATAACGGTTGATTATTGAGCTCTGATTCCTTATCGAATCTCTTACTCTTGTATCTCTCCTGATGATACCTAATAGCGGCGGCGTGATTTTCAAGAAATTTGTGCAGGCTTTGAGCAAAATATCATATGTCCGCTCCCCCTCTCGCAAAGAATTAGCCTGGTTTACCACGATATTAATATCACTCTTGGGGTACTGCATGGTCATTATCTTTATAAATGCATAGGCATCTGTCAGCGAGGTCGGCTCATCGGTGCAGACAACGATTATCTTGCCTGCCATGCCAGATAAGATGCGTATGGGCTTTTCTACCCCGGCTCCCATATCCAAAATAACTTTATCATACATACCGGCAACCGTGCTCAAATCCTCTCCCAGTATCTGCAGGCGCCCTATCGGCAGGCTTGCTAACCCTGCCGAGCCGGAGCGCCCGGCAATGACATCAAAATGCCCTTTGTCATAGCTATGAATCACCTGATTCAAGGTCTTGCCCCCGGAAATGACACTGCCCAAATCATATTTCACCATCAGCCCCAGTTGAATATCTATATTGGCTAAACCTAAATCACCATCAAACAGCAGGGTTCGCTGCCGGTACAAACTCAAAGCATGCGCCAAAGTGATTGAAAACCAGGTTTTGCCCACTCCCCCTTTGCCGGAGGCGACAGCTATCATGTTGCGGCCTTTTCTGGGCGGACGCGAAAGCGGTGAACGCGGAGCAGTTCTTAATTCTTCCTGATTTTCCATAGCTGACTTCTCCTTTTATCTCTATCCCAAAATCAATCCGGCCACCGCTGAAGGGGTTATCGGTGCCAATCCATTGGCTATTGACGAGCTGACACTGGCTGCGCACAAAGCTAAATCCAAACTGCCGGCAATACTTAACATACTCCCGATGCGCCTCGTTAAATCTAATCTGGTCGGCAGCAACATGCTAGCCCCCAAATCTTTGAAAATCTCGGCAACTTCTATTGCCTCCAAGACGTTGCGGCCGGCATCGGAAGTTAATATCTTGTCCCCCTTAAACGTATCTGAAAAAGCCGCAACTTTGTCAACCTCTCTTGCCACAAAAGGGTTTATCCCCGGCGTGTCTATGAAAACATGCTCAAATTTCTCGCCTTCTTCTTGTAAAAACTTATACAACAACTGAGGCTCTTTATAAAAATAAAAATCAACATTCAATATCTCGGCAAAAGCCTTTAGCTGCAGATTGGCTCCGGCCCTGATATTATCGGTGCTGACAATGGCACTTTTTATTCCCTGCAATTTTGCCTGGGTGGCTGCTTTGGCTATGGCTGTGGATTTGCCAGAACCCGGCGTTCCCATAAACATCTGAAACTTATTCTTGCTCTTTAACAGTGGAGAAAAATAAAATGCTTTTTTTAAGGCCTCGGTCAAAATTTCTTTTTGATCCTTATTCCCGTTTTTGTTTGCCTCTTCCCGGCAATAAGACAATATCCGCCATACAACCTCTTCCACCACTCCATGATAGGCAAGAGCTTTTCTTAGCTCGCTCTCGTCAAAAAATTCTTTGGTTTTGACTTCTTTTATCTCTTCTTTTTCATCAAAGTCAAAATCTATCTTATCATCCAAAGCTGCCGTTATCTTTATGCCTTCTTCAACTTTTTCTTGCGACAGAATAATGGCATCACTGCCAAGCTCCAATTTGACCTGAAGCATGGCATCATTTATATCTGCCCCAATAAAATTTTTGACTTTCATACCTTAAATTTGTCCTACCGTTTTTATCTTGGCTTTGGGATGAATCTCATTTTGCGACATAACCACCGTTAAGGGCCTGAAACGCTCAATAATCGATCTTACAAACGGACGTATGGCCGGGCTGGTCAGCAATACCGCCGTCTCGCCTTTGGCCGCCAGCTCCTCTAAAACAGTGCGAACCTTATTAATAAACGCCTGCAAACTCGATGGTGCCATCGCCAGCTGGCGGTCATCGCCTTCGCCCACAATCGCCTCGGCAAAGGCTTGCTCCCACTCAGGTGAAAGTGTTACAAGCGGAATGACGCCAAACTCGTTGGCGTAGGCATTGGACAATTGTCTGCTCAGTCTTGCCCTTACGTGCTCGGTTATCATCATCAGACTGCGGGTTGAGGTAACCGCTTCTGAAATACCTTCCAAAATTGTCGGCAAGTCTCTGATAGAAACTCTTTCTTGCAAAAGATTTTGCAAAACTCTTTGCAGTGCTCCAAGGCTGATTTTGCCCGGTATGAGCTCTTTAACCAATTTTTGGTGCTCTTTATCCATTTCATCAAGCAGCTTTTGCGTCTCTGCATAAGACAAGAGTTCCGGCATATTATCTTTTACAAGCTCCGTAATATGCGTGGTCACGACTGTCGCCGGATCTACAACCGTGTAGCCCCTAAACATTGCCTCTTCTCTGTATGATGGGTCAACCCACATGGCTTTGAGCCCAAAGGTTGGCTCATAAGTATTCTCTCCGGGCAGGGTTATCGGCTCACCATGGGGATCCATAACCAAAAGCTGGGTTGGCCGCAATTCCCCTTTGCCGGATTTGACTTCCTTAATGTAAATATTGTATTCGTTGGCTTCCAACTGCATGTTATCTTGAATGCGGATTGAAGGCATTACAAAACCTAACTCTGCCGCAAGAGCGCGCCGCAAAGCCTTGATTTGGTCGGTTAACTTACGATTGGTTTCCTCATTGATGAGCGGGAGCAAACCATAACCGATTTCAAGGCGAATAAGGTCAATGCGCAATACATTAGCTATCGGTTCATCGGCCGCTTTGGTTAGAGCTCCTTGTTTCTTTTCTTGCTCTAAAACTTCAGCCGCTTTTTGTTGGGCAATTTTTTGTTGCTTATCTAAATAATAAGCCGTGGCTCCGGTGAGCGTTCCCAACAACATAAACGGAACCGCAGGCGTCCCCGGTAGCATTCCCAAGGCAAAAGCCAAAAAAGCACTCATACCTAAGGCTTTCGGGTAATTGGCTACTTGCTCAAACAAAACTTTATCGGTGGAATCGGTCATACCGGCTTTGGAAACCAAAATACCGGCGGCAACAGAGATAATTAGTGCCGGAACTTGTGAAACCAAACCATCACCAACCGTTAATCTGGTGTAGGTCTCTCCGGCCGCCGAAAAGCTCATATCGTTTTGAACCATA
>CALXVX010000038.1 GCA_944392215.1 uncultured Alphaproteobacteria bacterium
CTCAACATCTCATCCTCCGAACGAACCAATATATTCTATGGTAGTACGTCTTTAGGAGAATGTCAACAATAAATAAAAAGATTTGGACAAACTAAAACCCCGCTTTAATTTAAAAGCGGGGAAAATATTATAACCAATTCATAAAATCTTAAGCTAGAATATTAGTGAAGTTTATGCATAAGAGCGATCATTGCAGAAAGTTTATTAAACTCATTAAGCGTCTCAGACACAAACTCTTTTTCCATATCCAATACCCAAATAGTTGGTTGTTGATTTGCGATTTCTCTTCCAAGCAAAATATTATCCCGATGACGTATCAGGTTGGCTTTAATTTGAGCAACATTGGCTATATGGCTTTTTAGAAGCCCATTTCTTTGAGCATATGCCGTGGTATAATATTTGATTGTGAACAGTGCAAGATAAATAAAAGCAATGCACCAAAGCGAGACAACGGCAGCCATAACGACAATTGAAAACAAGAGAATAAAAATTCCGATTACTTTAAACAAAAGTTGAAAAAACAATTTTTCTACTTGTAAAGAAAACACAAAAACTCCACAAATAGCGACCAAAGTAGAAGCAGCCAAAACACTAAAAGTTTGTGCTGAATTAAGAGAAAATAATCCGATAAACAATTCCCCTACAAACAACATTCCCAAACTAAAGAAAAGATAGCCACTGTTAAGTTTTGCCAAGAAGCGAAACAAAGAATGATATAAATCCTTTTCAATTTCCTTAGCTGCTCGTCGAATTTTAAGAGCAGAATTTTTATTGACATTGAAAACGGGTTCATCCTGAGTAAACATACAGTTGACAGCCTTTTGCTCATATCTGTCGAGAGATTTTATGTCATCTGTCCTTTTAATTAGCAAGATAGTGTTATCAGACTGCTGAATATCAATAATATTTTTACGGTACAAATCCAGCAAAAAACCACCGAAAGACTTTAGATCATAACGATTAAAGGCCAAATATCGAAGCATAGTAGGGGTTTTCTTTAAAGATATTTTTAATTGTCCTTTGTTGGCGCGAACATACTTCCAAGAAACAAGAAAAGATGCTGCAATAACCAAAAAAGTGATAAAGCTGATATAGATGTCGGCGTGGGTATCAAAAAGGCGAAGCAATCTCTTGTCCCAGGTAGGTTTTGCCACCACATCTTCTGGTAGAGAAACAACCAAATGCAAGCCCTCGCCAATAAAAAGAGGGCGTTGGACAGCATATCCCCAAGTGTTAGGAGAGGGATTAATGACGACAACTTTTTGAGTATCTAAATTTTGTGGATGTCCGATGAGGACCTCTTGTCCTAAAGGTTTTTTATCAGTAGGAAGCGAAAGAGTTGCCCCCGCTCTGGCAATAACTAAATTCCAGAAGCTTCCGGTCACGTCCCAGTAGAACTCCTGAAAATCACCATAATTCCACAATAAATTATCTGCCAAATATTCAAATTTATAAGTATACACACCCGGCTCCAAAACGTAATCCTCCTGAGGAATAAGGAAGATACTTTTTCCGTTTTCGACAAGTTTGTAGGGAATAGATTGCTCATTAACGGAAACGCCAACGAGAGTATAGTTAATTGGGTGTCGTTCATTGTTTCGAGAAACAATGTCTCTGGGGAGGATTTTAGTTAGTCCGTTATGAAGTTTTTTGCCGTCAGCAACAATCACGATGGTATCTGTAAATTTTATGACGCCGTCAGGCAAAATTTCAATGTTTGTCATTAGATAGGGAATATGCTCTAATGCCGGCACCAAAGTTTGTTGTCCTGTCGGCGGAAGACTGGTGCTGATTGTAGGAATATTCATATTCCACTGTTCAGCCTGAGGCTTAGATGTATCATAAACCTGAGGGGAGGCTAAATCAGCGCGTTGAGGAGAAACTGATTGAGCATCAAGACGGTTTAGTGCAGAATCATAAATTTTTTGAAAAATACTTTTTTGAGCCTCCCTTTGTGCCTGCAATACGGTGTCGCTAGGTTGGACATCAGAAGCATTTATTGCAACCTCATCACGAGGCTGCACGACTGTTTTTTTTAGCCTTTCTCCAATAAAATCAGTTAACTCCTCCTCTGTAATGGTGTGAACTTTCATTGACGATGACTGAGGAGCCTGAGCCTCAGGAATTTGATCCTGATCCAGGATTTCTGTGACTTTGGCACACAAAGGCGATGCCCACAATACACTGAAACAAATTGCAAGAAAAAGTTTTTTCATAAAAAGTACTCTTTGTTAACAAATAAAAGATAAATATATTATAAATTAAAGTTATTAAAAAGTTATAAAAGAAATAAAGGAGAGTTATATGACAAAAGTTGCAGCAATAATTTTGGGTGCAGGCAAAGGGACACGGATGAAATCGGACTTACCGAAGGTATTAATGCCGGTTGATGGCAAACCCATGATTCGCCATATTATCGATACCCTGGAAGACTTAAAAGTTGATAAAATAGTTACGGTGGTTGCTCCCGATGGAGACTTGGTAAAAAAAGAAGTAGCACCTTATCCAACATGTGTGCAGGAGAAACAACTGGGGACGGGTCATGCCGTATGCTCAGCCAGAGGAGAGCTGTGGGGGTATAAGGGAGACGTCTTGGTCATTTTTGGAGATCAACCATTATACACTAAAGAGACAATGAAAAAGTTGCTGAAAAAGAGAGCAGAGGGCTATTCGGTGGTTTGCCTGGGCTTTAGACCTAAAGACCCGGCGCGTTATGGCCGCCTTATTATGAATAAGGGCAATCTAGAGCGTATCGTGGAATATAAAGATGCTACGGAAGAAGAAAAAGCCATCAATTTTTGCAATTCCGGCATGATGTGTTTTGATGGAGAAAAATTATTTGAGATTCTGGGAGCCATCAGCAATGAAAATGCGGCCGGTGAGTACTATCTTACAGACGCAGTTGAAGTAGCTCTGCGTATGGGATTGAAGTGCAGCGCCGTTGAGTGTCCCGTTGAGGAAGCATCTGCGGCCAATACATTGGAAGAATTGGCCTACTTGGAAGAGCTGGTAAAGCAAAGAAAGATGCAAAAAGGAGCATAATGAAATTTATACAAAAACATTGGTTTGGAATGCTGATAGGTTTTATGGTGCTAGTCTTTTGCATACTATTTATCCTGGTGATGCTTTCTCCAAGGCAAGATATGCAAAAAAGGGGGTTTATTCCCTGCACAGAAGCCATGGCAGAACAGTTGCTTTCTTGTGAAAACAAAGTGTTTTGTTCTCTTTCGGCAATTATCCAAAACAGTTGGTGTGATATGAAAGTTGTTGGCAGAGGAGTAAGGGATTGGGCAAAAGGTCAGCAGGCAACCCCTTGGGAAAATTATATATATACTCCGGAGTTTCCAACAGATGAATTTTTTGATGAACAGGCCAGAGCTGCATATTTGAGCAAGACGCCAGATATAGAAGCAGAAATGCAGCGTTTACATGAGTTAAGTAAGGAGTTAGAAGATGCAGAATATAAAGAACCAGAAATCACCCCAGAACAACAACCGCAAGAATTGCCTAAAGACGGAAGTGCCGGGATGGGATCTGAGTGACTTATATAAAGGTATTAAAGACCCACAGATAGAAAAAGATTTAGAAAAATACAAACGCCAAAATAAAAAGTTAGCTAGGGATTATAAAGGAAAAATGGCCTCCATAAACGGAGATGATTTTTCCCAATCATTACAGTTGGTTGAAAAAAATAGTGTGTTGGGCAGCAAATTAGCTGTATTTGCCTATCTCAATATGGTCACCCAAATGAAGAATCAAGAAGCAGTAGCTTTCTACCAAAACCTTGATGAGAAGATGACTGAATACAGCAAACCCTCAATCTTCTATACTTTAGAGATCAACCAATTATCGGATTCTAAATTCAAAGAGTTACTGAAAGACAAGAAAGTCAAGGCATATAAGCCGTTTTTAGAGCGTGTTCGTCGCTTTAAGGCTCATGAATTGCCAGAAGCGCAAGAGGCCATATTCTTAGATAAGTCGGTAACATCTGGCTCAGCCTGGCGGCGTTTGTATGATGAGCATTCAGCCAAACTTGTTTATACCGTAGATGGCAAGAATTATAACGATGCCGAAATCTCAAAACTTATGCAGGATAAAGACCCAAAAGTCAGAGAAAAGGCGGGAAAAGAATTAAACAGAGTAAGTAAAGAAAACGCAAGCCTGTTTACGTTTATTTATAATATGATTGTCAAAGACAAGGCCATAGGCGATTCTCACAGAGGGTATAAAACGCCCGTAGCCGCCCGCAATCTAGACAACCAAGTTGATGAAAAAGCTCTCGCTGCCCTGGTAAGCTCCGTTCGTGCGCAATATGACAATATCTCAGATCGTTTTTATAAATTAAAGGCCAAATGGCTGGGTGTAAAGAAAATTCAGTATTGGGACAGAAATGCACCTTTGCCTTTTTCTGATGACAAGCACTATAGCTGGGAAGAAAGCGTAAAAATAGTGCTGGAGGCATACAAACGCTTTTCTCCCAAGTGGCAAAAAGTAGCCTTACCGTTTTTTGATGCCGAGCACTCCTGGATAGATGTTCCGCCAAGAGATGGAAAACGCAGCGGTGCCTTTGCCATGCCGTTGCCAGCGAAATTTCACCCGTATTTAATGCTGAATTTTGTCGGTAAACAAAATGATGTCTTAACGTTGGCTCATGAGTTGGGACATGGCTGTCATATGCGCTTAAGTATCAAACAAGGAGAACTAAATGATGATACTCCGATGATTTTAGCAGAGGTAGCCTCTGTTTTTGCCGAGATGATGACGTTTCAGTCCTTGCTGGCAGGCTTAGATGATGATAAGGCTAAATTATGCTTAATTGCCGGCAAGGTAAATGACATGATAAACACGTCTTTGCGGCAAATAGCTTTTCACTGCTTTGAAACCAGAGTACATGCCGAGCGCCAAAAAGGAGAGCTTTCAGCCGAGCGGATAGAGGAAATCTGGCTTGAGGAAATGCGAACAAGTTTGGGAGAACATGTGATTGTTGATGAAAACAGCCGCTATATTTGGTCAATCGTCAGTCACTTTTTCCACAGCCCGTTTTATGTGTATGCATATTCCTTTGCCGATTGCTTGGTAAACTCATTGTATCAGGTATATCAAGAAGGCAGTGTTAAAGATTTTCCTGAAAAATATATGAAAATGCTCTCAGAGACCGGGGTTAAAAAATATGATGAATTGTTAAAACCATTTGGTCTTGATGCCAAGAATCCAGAGTTTTGGAACAGAGGTTTAGGTTTAATATCCTCATATATTGATGAACTAGAAAGGCTTGATAAAAAGCTGAGTAAGGCTGGACTAATATAGAACAGACTAAAGCCTCGTCTTTTTACAAACGAGGCTTTAGAATTTTTGTTCAAATACATCCTTTGCGGACTGCATATAAGATTCTGAAGTTTCACCGTTTCCGGCATAGCCCACCGAGTAGCGACGAACTTTAAAACCATGCGGATTGTGGCTGTAAGTGTTTTTGTCTGTATCATCGTCATAATCTTCATACACCACCCGTAAATAAGCGCGCCAAATAGCTATTGCGGGTTGAGGATGTGTCCTGGTTGTAGTCGTGGTTGTAAATTGCGCCACCCAAAGATCATCGGTTAATTGTCGGATCCATTGGACAACAACTTTCCTGGTCATTCCCATCGCCATCAATTTTGCCATTTGCTCATAATCCATTTTATAGATGAACTGCTGATATACCCCCAAGGTTGAGAGCTGATAAAATTCAGAAGTTTTATCCCATCGATAGGCCAGATCAGCATAGGAATAAGGAATTTCATGCCGCAACGTGATGTATCGCCGAATAGCATTTTCGGTTAAAAGATGTTCAGGAGATGCTAAAATTTCAGACCGCTGAACCTGACGTAAACTGCTGTTATATTCCTGAGCCTCATAAAGTGTCGGTTTTGAGACTTTCTGAGGTAAAAGAATATAAATGGTCATTGCCAGCATAATTGTAACACACAAACTAAAAGCTCCACATATTACCATAATGCGTGAGGTCCATAAATACCTGCGTTCAGGGTAAGCGCCAACATGTACATCAAGCGGAAATTTGCCCAAAATATCAGGGCTTTTTTTGTCTTGAAAGCGAAAAAGCAGAGAAAACCATCTGGGCATCAGTAATTTCCTCTAATAAGCATATCTTTGAGCCCTGATATCCTTAGCCGTATTGAGGTAGCTTTCCGGCTCATCGGGAGTTCCGACATAAGAGAGAGAGTAGTTTAAGACCAAAAAACCAAAGGGATTGAGCTCTCGTTGTCGTCTATTGGCATAGTTAATTGTGGTAAATGCCACGCGCAAATAGGCGCGCCATATATTAACAATAGGGCTTGTTTCGCCAGGGTAATAATCCATGGTAATAAATTGTGCCTGCCACAAACCTTTAGTCATCGGACGTATCCATTCCACTTCTACCATCCTAACCAGAGAGCGCATTCTAAACTGCATGATATTGTTCTGGGCATCATTAGTGGTAAAGTTTTGAAAGACGGCCCTAGTAGAGAGCCAGTACAGTCTGGAACCTGGGGCCCAACGAGTAACTAATTCATCGTAGTCATTGCTGATGACATGGCGAAGCATAATATATTCTTCAATATACTGTTCAGCGATTAAATCTTGAGCGCTGACATTTTTCTCAAGCACATCAGTAAGCTCCAGCTGGCTGAAATAATTATTAGGTTGCAACAATCTGGGATAAGCGCCGCGCTGAGGCAACAAGAGATAAATTGTGCTGGCAAGCATCATAGAAAAACAAATGCTGATACAAGCAAAAATAACTAAAATCCTTGAAGTCCAGAGGTATCTACGCTCAGGCATGGCTCTCGTGTGTACACGTTCCGGAAACGCGCCAAGCACATCAGGACTTTCCTTTTCGCGATATTTAAATACGGTTTGCAGAATATCAAGCATCGATTCCTCGGGAGGTGGTTGGAGCGTATTTATATATATGATGACATAAAAACTTATCTATTTTATTAAAATTTATACATCAAAGTTGAATAAAAGCAAATAAATACTGTTAATATCCAAAATATTGATATAATCTCCAAACATAGATAAGTGTATTTATGGGAATATGTTATGAAAAAGACACTACTTACTTTGTTTATGGCTGTGCTGGCCCTCGGTGCATGCTCATCACAAGAAAATGCAAAAGTTTCAAACGCTTTGGCGGTTCCGGCGCCGGTTGCCTACACGGATTGGGATCGAGCGATTCGTGTGGATACGGACATGCAAACGATGTATGCCGCCACGCCACGCAAAATAGAAAAGCCGATAGATATGTACATGGCGATGGCCCTGGCCCTAAAATATAACTACACGCGCAGAGTTGTTAGCTATCAACAAAGTTTGGTAGAGGTTGGAAAATCGCCGGCCAATAGATTGCCTGAGATATTCTCTTCAGCTGGTTATGTCAATACGGCCAACCATTCGGCCATGGATTCCGAGCTGAAGCTAGCATGGAATATTTTGGATGTCGGAACGGTTTACTATCAGACCCAAGATACAAAGTTTCAGTCCGGTGTTGCCTATGAGCAAAGTCGCAAGGTTATTCACAACCTTTTGCAAGAGACCAGGGTTTTATATTGGAAGACCTTGACGGCTCAAAGGCTATTGCCAACCGTTGATGATATGATTGAATATATGACCCTGGAGGTAGATGAGCTAAACGCCAGAGCCAAAGAATTAAGCGAGCAGGGGCAGGCTTTAAGCATGCCGGACTTAATCAAAAAACGCAAATATATGGAATCAGTAAAACAGCTTTCTGCCATCAAGAGAGATTTAGAGACAGCGCAGGTTCGTTTGGCCTCATTAATGGGCTTCCATCCGTCAACGGAGTTTAAGCTGGTCGGCAAAGAGTATGGAAACTTTGAATTACCAGACATCAAGAGCTCACTTTCCGAGATGGAGTGGTTGGCGCTTACCAATCGTCCGGAATTGCGTGTTCGCGATATGGTCACCAATGTTGAGGAGGTTAAGGCCTCATTTAAGGTCCTGCAAGATCCGGGTTTGGCCAAATACAAGAGCGATCCCTCCTATTATAACCGCCTGTGGGCACAAAAAGCACAAAAGTTGGGCTTGAGTATTTTTGAAAATATGAGAAACCCGAGCGCCTCTGATTTGGAGACCTTGCGCCGCCAGAGAATGACCAATTTGGTTTTGAGCCAGGTCTATGTTGCTTGGGCACGTTATATGTCGGCTTTAGAAGATTATGAAATTAGTCATGAGCTGGCCAATGTATCGGAGGATATTGCTGAAGATACAACCATCAAGGACGGCAGTCGTGCGGAAAATAGCCAACTGGAAGCCGCCCGCGCCATAGAAGATGAGGCCAAAGCAATGTTGGCTTATGTCGATTTGCAGGATTCGCTGGGCAATTTGTATTCAAGCTTAGGCATGGATGCGATTCCCTATTACATGTTGGGAGAGAAACCATCCAAAATAGCCGTTTACTTAAGAGGCGTTCTGGAAAAATGGCGGCAGGGAGATTTCTTGCCGGATAATCGTCCTTATTTGCTGGATGTCCCAACCAAACGTCCTCCGGTAAATTTGTCATCAGCGCGTCTGATGCCGGATGTTAGTGTTGAAAGCGGCCAAAGAATTGAGATTACAATTCCCGACGCAATCTTCAACAAAATGGACTTTACGGGCAAAACGATTATCAAGGCCGGGTTGATAGACGATTCGCCTTTGCCGGATTGGCTGTTTTTTGATGAACAGACCAAGACCTTTTCCGGCACAGCCATGCCCGGAGCCAAGGGGGAGTATGAGATAAAGGTGTATATGGCCGATGAGCAGGGTGCCACAGGATATCTGACATTTAAGATAAAAATTGTGGATGTTTATGTCCCCTCTTTGCAGGTAACCGGCCTAACTCCCGGGCGCAAGGCGACGGTTTTGAAGCGCTGTATCGGTCCTCAATGTACGGATGAATACATAGAGGAAACCATTATCGGAGAAGATGTCGTAACGGAACCTCATGCCGGGCAATAGTACTTTTCCAATCCGATTCGAAAAAAAGGCTCCGTCTTGACGGAGTCTTTTTTTTCGAGGATTCTTGGGCCGGGAATAAAAGATTCGTGTGTCTGGAGTCGTTAATAAGTTGTGAAAATAGGCAAATTAATTGCTTAAATAGGCTAAAAAATAGACACATTTTCAACAAAGGAAATTTGTTAAGAGATTTATCCACGGGGATAAAAATTTTTTATGACCATATTATAATGAGATAGAGCAAAAAGCCATTTTTGTTAACCAAAAATAGGTTGAGGGAGTCGTTTAAATTTCGCAATATAAATACAGGTTCTGACCACCGTAATTATTGTTCTTGAGAAAGTTGTGTATACTAGATATTGGGTCTTTACTTTTTCTTAACGCTATATATGGTATACATAGTGTCAATTGAGACATGGGAATAAAAACACAGCAAAAATAAGGAAATAGCACTAAAATGTCAGAGAACAAGTTTGAAATGCCCTCAATCGCTAATGAGAAAATAAATATAGAAAGTGTTACCAAGAGGGATGGTACGCTCGCCCCGTTTGACAGCAGCAAAATCTTCAATGCCATCAATAAGGCCGGCACCACTACCGGTGAGTTTGGCGAGCAGGAGAGCTGGTTGCTGACAGCCCAGGTTTTAAAAGTGTTAAAACACAAGTTTGCAGAGTCTCTGCCTTCTATTGAACAAATACAAGATATTGTAGAGCAGGTCCTGATTTCCTCAAACTATTTTGCCACGGCTAAGGCCTATATCTTGTACCGCGATCAACGCAATCGCGCCCGTGCCGACCACAAGGTTATGGTAGATGTAGAGAGCTCTATTAATGAATACCTCGAAAAATTGGATTGGCGTATTAATGAAAATGCCAACCAGGGTTATTCTAATGGTGGTCTGATTTTGAATGTTTCCGGTAAGGTAACCGCGAACTATTGGCTGAGTCACGTATATCCGGCCAATGTCGGCGAGGCTCACCGCAATGGTGATATTCATATTCATGATTTGAGTATGCTGGCAGCTTACTGCGCCGGTTGGTCTTTGAAGAACTTGTTGCATGAAGGCTTCAACGGCGTTCCCGGTAAGGCAGAGGCTGGCCCGGCCAAACACTTGTCTGCAGCCGTTGGCCAAATGGTAAACTTCATGGGTACTTTGCAAAACGAGTGGGCCGGTGCACAAGCATTCTCATCAGTAGATACTTATTTAGCCCCCTATGTCAGATTAGATAAACTGAATTACAAACAGGTATATCAGTGCATGCAGGAGTTGGTTTATAATTTGAACGTTCCCTCTCGTTGGGGTTCTCAGACACCGTTCACCAACTTTACCTTTGATTGGGTATGCCCCGAAGATTTGCGTGATACACATCCGATTGTTGCCGGTGTTGAGCAAGAATTTACCTATGGCGACCTTAAAGATGAGATGCACATGATCAACAAGGCCTATATAGAGGTCATGATGAAAGGTGACATCAAAGGCCGTCCGTTCACCTTCCCAATTCCGACTTATAACATGACTCCTGATTTTCCGTGGGAAGATGAAAACACCGAACTCTTGTTTGAGATGACCGCTAAATACGGTTTACCTTATTTCCAAAACTTCATCAACTCCGTTTTGAAACCGGGCCAAATTCGCTCCATGTGCTGCCGCCTGCAGCTTGACTTAAGAGAGCTGTTGGCCAGAGGCAATGGGTTGTTTGGCTCAGCCGAGCAAACAGGTTCTATCGGCGTTGTTACCCTAAACTGCGCCCGCTTGGGCTATGTTTACAAAGGCGATGAGCACGCCTTGTTTAATCGTGTAGATGAGTTGATGGAAATTTCCAGAACGTCTTTGGAAATTAAGCGTAAAGTTATTCAAAGATTGATAGATAATGGCTTGTTCCCCTTTACCAAACGTTATTTGGGAACCCTGCGCAATCACTTCTCCACCATTGGTGTAAACGGCATCAACGAGATGATCAGAAACTTCACCAATGACGAACACAACATTGCTGACGCCTGGGGCCAAGCTTTTGCCGAGAAATTCTTGGATTATATTCGTGATAAATTAGTCAAGATTCAAGAAGAAACCGGTCATATGTACAATTTGGAAGCCACCCCTGCAGAGGGAGCGACCACTCGTTTTGCTCGCGAGGATAAAAAACGTTTCAAAGATATTATCCAAGCCGGCACCAAAGAAAATCCGTTCTACACCAACTCGTCTCAATTACCGGTTGGCTACACGGACGATCCGTTCGAGGCCTTGGAATTGCAATCAACCTTGCAAACCAAATACACAGGCGGAACAGTTCTCCACTTGTATATGGGCCAAAGAATTTCATCAGCGAAAGTTTGTCGCGACATTGTAAGACGTGTCCTGACCAACTACCGCTTACCGTACATTACCATCACTCCGACGTTCTCCATTTGCCCCAAGCATGGATACATCTCGGGCGAACATAAATATTGCCCGATCTGTGATGAGGAGTTGAAGGCACAAAAAAGAGCCGCAGCATCCAGAAAAGATGTTGCATAGAGTAAAATTTAATTAACTGGAGATAATAAGAAATGAATACCGTAGCTTTTGAAGATATCAAATTAAACGATGAAGAAAGACAACCCTGCGAAGTATGGACCCGTGTAATGGGCTACTATCGTCCGGTTTCAGAGTTTAACGTTGGTAAAAAGTCTGAATTTTACTCTCGTGTATGTTTTTCAGAAAGCAAGGCCGTATGCGGTTGTGGTTGCGAAGCATATGACGTTGCTGCAGAGTAATTTCTAGCCAGATACAATGAGTGAATTGTTAATCGGCGGTGTTGAGACCTTCAGCACCGTCGATTTTCCTGGAAAGTTGGCTGCTGTTGTCTTTATGCAGGGATGCCCGTGGAGATGCCCTTTTTGCTATAATGCAGTAATACAAAAAATTGGTCAGCCGACAAATTTTTTGTGGCCGAAGTTTATAGAGTTTTTAGGCACACGCAAAGGAAAGCTGGATGCGGTGGTGTTCAGCGGTGGTGAGCCATTGGTGCAAGATGGCCTGGCTGATGCCATAAGAGAGGTTAGGGCTTTGGGCTTTGAGATAGGCCTGCACACGGGAGGCTATCGTCCTGAGCATTTGGAAAAGATTTTGCCGCTGGTAGATTGGGTGGGCTTGGATATTAAAGCGCCCTTTGTGGCGGAACGCTACAAGGCCGTAACCCAGACCAATCACCTGGAAAAAGTCTTGCAGAGCTTGGATTTATTGCTCAAAAGCGGCAAGGATTTTGAATGCCGCACGACTTGTGACCCGAGATTATTGAGCGTTGAAGACATTTATGTAATGGCAGAAGCCTTAAAAGCAAAGGGTGTAAAGAAATACTTTCTGCAACGATATCGCCCGGTAGAAGGAGATAAGGCGACAACCGAGGCTGATTGTGAAAAGTTTTTTGAAGACAAGGAATTACTAGAAAAACTAAAAGCAGATTTTGAAGAGTTTGACACCCGTCGGTAAACAAAAAGCCCTTCCGAAAAAGAGGGGCCTTTTCTGTTTTTTATCGACCGCCTTGTCTTTGCTGTATGGTAGCGCGTTGAACCACACCTCTGGCAAAAGCTCTTTGGGCGACTTCTTGCTTTTTCTTGTTTCCGGAGTAGCGGCTTTCAATCGCCTGATAATCTTCAATCATTTTAGACAACGTCCGAATGTAGCGCTTATCTTTAGACGTCGTTTTACCATCCTTTTCCTCCTGCTGGAGCTTCTTGATACCATCAAGAATTTTAATCTGATTTTTTGTTAACTTTTGAGATTTGAAATCATCAGTTTTTTTGTATTCCTCGTATTCTTTTGTGGACATCTTGCTCACAGCGGACAGAGCATTCAGGCCTCTGACGGTTTTTTCCACTTTAGTTCCCTCCTTAACTTTAAGATCCTTGGCAAAGCCACTGCGTTCAATCGCTTCGGTCTGTTGTTTTTCTTTTTCTCGTTTGTGATCTTGATTATAACGTTGTTCAAATTGTTCCTGTCCCATAGAGTTGTTGAGTCGTTCTTTAATTTCTTTGAGATTAGTAATTTCGATTCCGCTTTCCTCTGCAGCGGCAACGGCACGAGCCAAAAATTCGGGCGATTTAACTTCACCAAGTTCTATAGTTTTGTGTCCGCTTTTCTTAATGGATTCCATAACCGCTTTCATATCATCAACGGAAGGCACGGTATCTTTACCGTCTTTATCCTTAGCACTGAGGTTGTAGTCATTAGCTGTTGGCTTTTCAACCGTAACAGTGTGGTCATCTTCTTTGCTTTTGAAGGTTTGATACAAAACATTCTCATCGTTGGCATGAGGGCCTTCACGCTGAGGAGAAACAAGCTCATATGCACTATTTTCATAAGATGCTTGAAGTTCTTGTTCGCTTTGTCGCTGCCAATTTGGATCCGGATTCGGAGACTGAGAACCATGTCCTTCGTGCATACGGTCAGGATTTGTACTCTCCTCGAGCATTTCAGACATTGATTCATCTGGAGTTCCTTGGGAGTTTTCACTTTGTGGTCCCCAGCTTCTCCCTTCTTCTCTGGCAACGGCTTTGGCAATAATCTGCAGCAGAGCATCTTCTTTGTTGAAGTTCCCCGCTGCAAACTGAGCCTTTACATAATCAATAAAATCTTTTTCAGAACTAAATTCTTTCCTTTTCCGCTCAAGAACGATAGCTTCCAAAGCTTTGCGTTGGGTAGCAGGTGTTTTTTGTAATAAAGCGTACAAATATTTTCCACGGGTAGTGCTATGGTCAAGAATATCCGTTTTTTGTTGAATAATTTCAAATCGACGAGCAATATTTTTTTGTTGAATTTTAGCCTTTGGAGAATATTTCTGATCAATATTGGCCATTTTTTTATTCAGGTCAAAATTTCTTTGTTTTTCAGCCGTATCTGCAGCAGCCAACAGTCTGGTAAGGCGTCGCAATTGTCGATTACTTTTTTTAGAGGCAGACTTGCTTTCGCCGGCGGCCATTTGTTCATGGAGTTCAGCAATTTTAGCTTTAATACCTTGCTGTCTTTCTTGGAGCAAGGATATGGGGGCATCTTGCATCCAATACTTTTCTCTGAGTTCGGTAACCCAACCTTTAAACCAACCGACATTATCATAATAATTCTTATCCATTCCGTAGACGGTAGCCGAGCCAATCTTTCCCGGTTTAAATTCTCTGGGAGTTTTAGCGGCCGGGTTTCCATATCTTAGCTTAGTCCATTGTCTGCGAACAAAGCCGACGTTGCTCAAGGCTTTTTTATAAGCCTCATCAGCAGAAACATAGTTTGGATCTTGAGCTTTTTTGAGAGCAACATCAGAATCATTTCCATGATATTTATAATAGATAGCCGCTTTTTCGAGATCAGATTTAGCTTGAATTTTTTGTAATTTTTTCGCCGCAAAGTTTATCGCGGTATTTCTGCGGAAACGGTTAAATGCAACCAGAGGTCTGAATTTCCAGTTGTTTATAAGAGCAGCATCTTTAGTTTCCGGCAGGGCGGCAATCATCTCGGCAATATTCTTTCTGTCCTGCTCAGAATGTTCAAAGACGAACTGCCCACGACGATATTGTTCCATAAAAAGGATGATGTCATCACGCGTCATATTCAAAAAGCCATTTTCTTTAAAGCTTTTTAGGAGGCGTTCTCTGGTTTGCTCTTTGTAAGCAGAGTCCTTCCAGCGAAAAGAACTACTAATGCGCTCAGCCTCTTTCACCAGGTCCAAATTTTCTAAATCAAATTTTTCTTTTAATTCATGAACGTTTTTTTGATTTTCCTGCTGTGGAGTTGTATTTTCAGCCATTGTCCCATCTC
Source organism: uncultured Alphaproteobacteria bacterium (assembly GCA_944392215.1). Taxonomy (GTDB): domain Bacteria; phylum Pseudomonadota; class Alphaproteobacteria; order RF32; family CAG-239; genus CAZU01. The sequence continues at coordinate 14,783 of CALXVX010000038.1, forward strand.
CTGAAAGGATATGATTACCATCTAACATAATTATAGCTTATGTATTCCTAACAATCAATTAACAATTTGTCATGTTTTGTCAAATTAACAAAATTTTAACATTTGCTACAGGAGAAATGTTTGGCAAAGGGGAGAACAAAAAAACGCTCGTTAGAGCGGTTTTTTGTTCTACTTACCAGCGTAAATATATATATAAGCTCCGTAACTTGCCGGAACCACATGTTTCCCACTATAAATGGCATTAGATTTAGAGGCGTCAAACATCAATCTAGATTTGTTTCCAGAAAGAGTAGATTTAGCATCATACGCGCCGGATGTGGAAGATTCATACAAAGCACCATCAATAGTGAATGTGGTCTGATGATCATCCAATTGGATACCTGTTCCAAAGATTAGAGGCAACTGTTCTGCAGCAGGAACATAGGGACTGGAATGGGTTATAGATAACACACTGTCACGATCCCCTTTGTAGTATATAGCATAACTATAAGAGGACGAAGGCGCGCCGACAGTGTTAGATGTTGAGTTGCTCCAATTGAGCCCTCTCAAGAAAAATCCACGATAGTCGGGTACTGCAAAATAGCCGGGTTTACAATCATTTTTAGTATAGTTAACGTCTGTTCTTGATGTATACTTGTGGCAAAATTTTGTCCCAATGAGAGCATAGAGCTCCGGATAAGCCGTCTGGCTATATTGAGTTCCGTCGCATTTGAGCCATCCGTTATTATTGGCCCCATCGACAGAGTATTTCAAATCACCAATTTGCAAAGTTCCAGCCATACAAGCAACTTTAGAGGAATCAAGAGGACAAGCAATATAAGAGCCAACGCATTGAGAACTTGTATTTTTATAACCCAAGCTCTCACAGCTTGGTGTAACCGTACAAGTAACTTCAGCGGCCCACACGCTACAAGGGAATAAAAATGCTATGGCCATTAGCAAAAATTTATTCATCGTTTTCTCCTTTAGTTAATTTTCAAAGTGCCAACAGAGGCGTTGCATAAAATTGCTTAATATACAATAACCACTAGTGCCAAAATTTTTAGTCTAATATTTTTGCATTCAAACAGATGTCTACTCTCCTGCATAAATGTATATATAGACGCCATAGCTAGCCGGTACGACGTGCTTTCCGCCATAAATAGCATTGTAACGAGAAGCATCAAACATCATCCTAGATTTATTGCCAGAAAGAGAGGACTGCGCATCGTAAGCTCCTGTCGTACTCTGTTTATAAAAAGCACCATCAATAGTAAAGGTCGCCAATTGGTCATCCAACTGAGGCCCTGTGCCGAGAATATTTGGCAGTTGTTCATACATGGGAACATAGGGAAGCGTATAGCTTATATTTGTGTCTGTGTTTCCTTTATAGAGCAAAGCATAGCTATAATCGTTTGTAGGAGCGCCGACAGTGTTACTCGAGGGATTATATGAATTCAAAGCTCTCAAGAAAAAGCCTCGATAATCCGGCACCGCAAAATATCCCGGTTTACAGTTGCTGGTTGTATATGCCGTGTCTGTTCTGGAGGTATATCTATGGCAGAACTTTGTTTTGAGAAAATCGGCAAGCTTGGGATAAGCGGTCTGGCTATACTGCGTTCCATCACATTTGAGCCAGCCATTATGGTTGGAGGAATAAAGAGAATACTTCAAATCTCCCACTCTAGGAGCTCCTGTAAAGCAAGCAACTTTAGAGGTATCAAACGGGCAGGCAACATAGGAACCTGAGCATTGAGAAGCTGTTTGGCTGTATCCCAAACTTGCACAACTTGGAGCTGCGGTACACGTATCTGCGGCATTTGCACCGCAAGGGAATAAAAGAGCCATAGCTGTCAGCAAAAATTTTTTCATTGTATTCTCCTTTAGTTAGTTTTCCAGGTGCAGATTTGGTTTGAATTACATAAAAAGTTATTCAGATCCCAATAGCCGCTTTTGCACTGAGTTCTTTTATAATAAACAGTTGTGCTGCCACATCCGCGGACACAAGTTTCATAGGCGGCATCAGTAGGGGCGGTTGTTAATGTGTAGCCAGTACAATCATTGGGTGTGCAATTTTTTCCTATTTGGCACTTAGACGGACAGTCGGCCCAATATTTCTCACATCCGTAATCAGTTGTATTATCTGCTCGGTTATGACAATTGTCGGGATAAGGCGTCTCACATTTAGAAGGGCAGTCGTCCCAATATTTCTTGCAACCATAGCTTCCAGAATTATCTGTTCGAATATGGCAATTATCCGTATAACAAACCTGGCATTTTGATGGACAGTCACTATAATATTGTTTGCAGTCAAAATCTCCACAATCATAATCAGTGAGGCTATCGCAAGGACTAACACATTCTCGATAATGTACGCTCCCATCATTACAAGGCGTTCCGCTTGGTACATATCCGGTCGGGCAAGAGGTATAAGGAAACAAGGAGGTTTTACAGCGGCACAATTCATACTTTCCATCACAAGAATCTCCGGCCACTTCTTTATCGCCATTACAGTTAGTCGAATCATACTTATATTTGCTCGGGCAAGTACAATCTTTATAACAAAGCCCCACATTGGGAATATTATCAGAAACAGCACATGTCTTATTGCCTTTTTCCGAAGCCGTTATCATTCCCCAGTCGGAACACTCATCATAAGGAGAGTCCCCACCAGGGTCCCCACCAGGGTCCCCACTAGGGTCATCATCAGACGGATTAACTCTAGCATTTCGGTCCAGATTATCTTCCAAAAAATCAGGTAGCCAATAGACTTTGGCATCAGCAAAAGATACAAAAACAAACACAAAAAGCAAAATCCACCTACACATTTGCCTTCTCCAAAAATCATACCAACTCAATCCAGAGTAACACGATACCTTAAATGTGTCAATCAACAAAACCCCGCTTTAAATTAAAGCGGGGTTTTAGTTTGTCCAAATCTTTTTATTTATTGTTGACATTCTCCTAAAGACGTACTACCATAGAATATATTGGTTCGTTCGGAGGATGAGATGTTGAGAAAGCTTATATTGGCAGTAGCCTTTTGTTTGAGCCTTATGCCTGCGGCACAGGCGCGTATCTATTATCTTCCGGACTA
>CALXVX010000039.1 GCA_944392215.1 uncultured Alphaproteobacteria bacterium
TTATTAGTCATCATCTGATTTTGGTTGTTATTTCCGAAGGCAAAGCTGTTTTGCATTTGGTTTTGCTGCGGGGCTACAGATGTTTGATTTTGTTTGCGGCTCTCAATATTGGCGCTGATGTTAGAGTTGCCAAATCCGTAATTATTTTCGGGGTTACCCCAAAAGTTTGTCCCCTGTTGAGGATAATCCTTAGTTATTCCCTGATTGTTATAATTTTGGATAAGCTCGTTTTCTCTTTCAGAGCGTGCGGTTTGATATTCCAGCTCGTCTCGAGTGGAAAATCCGCTATGGTCCACGCCGTAGCTATCCTTCCTCTTTTCCTCATCATCCATAAAATATCCCAAAGGTGATCTATATTTTCTAAATAAATCCATGATTTTTTCTCCTGTTAAAGGTTAATGAATATTATAAACTACGTATAACAGGATAAGTCTAAAAAATTTTGCTTTCCGATATCAAGAACCCATAGCTAGCAAAAGAGCCTTTTGCTAGCTATGGGTGTTAAATTCACGGTTGTTTGCCTGCGCTAACTGAGTTAATTTGTGGAGTTGGTTGCTCTCTGCATAGGGAATGGAAATATTTTTCTGTTTCAAAAACCAATTTGCAAACCTTGTTGCTTTAAGTTGATTTCCTTTCTTTTTTTCTTCAAGAAATTTCTTGTATTGAATCTCTTTGAATCTCTCACGAAATTCTTTATATCTGTTATCTCTGATTTGCGCCCCTTTAATGGCTTTTTGTTTGCGGTCCATTTGAGCTATGACGGCGAAAGATGATGCTCTCATATTCTCCCAATCTTTACGCACATTGTGCAATAAAACAACTGCCCAGTTTAAAATTTGTGTTTGCAAAAGAGAAATGTCTGCTTTTTGCTTTTGCTGCATAAAAATATAATTCAATTGCCGTAAGTCTGCAGAAGGTAAAACTGCAGCACCATCCAGCAATAAGTCATCATCGACTTGAAGCACTTTTGCTATTTTGGAAAGCTCTGACGTGATAAGCTCTGGTCTTGAGCTTTCCAAAACGAGTAATTGTTCTTTATCTATCTTTGCCTGCTTGGCTAACCTTGAGGGCGAAAAACCTTTGGCTTTGCGCAACGCTTTAATTTTGTTCTCACTGGTGGTAGACAAGATTGTGATGATGTTTTGAGGTGTTTTATTGCTCATTATACGCATCCTTTATTTTGTATACATAAATCGTATATAGTTGTTTTATCCATCATCCGCAAGGTGAAAGACAAAATATTTCCACTCTCCCTTTTTATGCTTTAGCCTGTGTGTTGGTATAATTTGTGACTGATAAGCGGTAGATTTTCGTTGTGTCTGAAAAAGAATTTGTTTATGATGTGAAAAGCTTGGGGGATTGATTGTCTATGGCTGAGCCTAAATTTATACATTTGCGCGTGCATACCGCCTATTCACTTTCTGAGGGCGCAATGAAAGTGCCTGCCCTTATGCACCGTTTGCATGAGCAGGGCGTGCCCGCCATTGCCGTGACCGACACCGCTAATATGTTTGGCGGAAAGGCTTTTTCAAAATATGCCTCCGATGAAGGTATTAAGCCTATTCTTGGCTGCCAATTCTACCTTAGAAACCCCGATGCCGATGATGTCTTGAAATCTAAGGGAAGAATCATCGAGCCGGACAAAATCGTCTTGCTGGTCATGAATGCCGAGGGCTATGCTAATATCATGCATTTGATGAAGCGCTCTTACCTTGATAATCCGCAAAGCAACGAGAAACCTCAACTCAAAATGTCTGACCTTGAGAGTTTTAATGCCGGGCTGATTGCTCTGACCGGCGGCGTTGAGGGACAAGTCGGGCGGCTTTTGCTGGAAAAACGTATACCCGAGGCCGAGCAATGCCTTTGCAAATTGCATGATCTCTTCGGCAACCGTTTATATATGGAAATTTCACGCATCGGTCTTGAAAGCGAGCGCCAAACCGAAGATACCTTCATTGACTGGGCCTATAAATACAACATTCCCTTGGTGGCAACCAATGAGGCGTTCTTCTTTGATGTGGATATGTATGAGGCGCACGATGCCTTGGTTTGTATTGCCGCGGCCGAATATGTTGCCAATGAAAACAGAAAAAAATTCTCTCCCAACAACCGGTTGCGCTCCGAGGCTGAAATGGTGGAGCTTTTTGCCGACCTGCCCGAGGCTCTGGAAAGCACCGTCAATATTGCCAAGCGTTGCAACTATCTGTCTGAAAAAGTGCAGCCACTGTTGCCTATTTTTGAATGTCCGGGCGGGCTCTCCCAAGATGAATATATTGACCAAGAAGCCCACAAAGGTTTGGCTAAAAGGATGGAAAAACACGTCTATTTTGAGGGCATGACGGCCGAGCAAAAGGCCGAAATAGACAAGAAATATTACGACCGCTTGGAATATGAGCTCAGCGTTATCAAAAAAATGGGGTTCCCCGGGTACTTCCTCATCGTGGCAGATTTTATCCAGTGGTCAAAAGGGCATGGGGTGCCGGTTGGCCCCGGGCGTGGCTCCGGTGCAGGCTCCATTGTGGCTTGGTCACTCAGAATTACCGACCTTGACCCCATAAAGCTTGATCTCTTGTTTGAGCGTTTCTTGAACCCCGAGCGTGTTAACATGCCCGATTTTGACGTGGACTTCTGCCAGGAAAACCGCGGCAAAACCATTGAGTATGTGCAAAACAAATATGGTTTTGACCATGTGGCGCAGATTATCACCTACGGGAAACTCCAATCCAAGGCCGTTATCCGCGATGTGGCGCGGGTGCTGCAGATGCCCTACTCTCAGGCTGACAAAATCTCTAAGATGATCCCCCCCGGCGTGCAAGGCAAAAACCCAACCTTGCAGGAATCTTTGGACCAAGTGCCGGAACTTGAGGAGATGCGACGTGATGATCCGCAAGTTAATAAGCTTTTTGATATTGCCATGAAGCTTGAGGGCCTCTACCGCCACTCCGGTGTGCATGCCGCCGGTGTAGTTATCGGCGATAGGCCGCTTGAGTTGTTGGTGCCGCTTTATAAAGACCCCAAAGCCGATATGCCGGTGACCCAATATGATATGAAGTTTGTGGAAGAAACAGGTCTTATCAAGTTTGACTTTTTAGGACTTAAGACTCTTACCGTCATCAAACGCGCGGTTGACTGGGTCAAAAAGACTAAAGGCATTGAGCTCGACATGGACAATATCCCGCTTGATGATAAAGAAACCTACGAGATGCTCCAACGCGGCGATACCACCGCCGTCTTCCAGTTTGAATCGCCGGGTATGAAGGACGTGCACAAGCAAATTAAGCCCGACCGTTTTGAGGACCTTATCGCTATTGTTTCTCTTTATCGTCCGGGACCGATGGATAATATTCCGACCTACATCAAACGCAAGCACGGCGAGGAAGAAATTACTTATCTTCACCCATCCTTGGCACCGATTTTGGATGAAACATACGGCATTATGGTCTACCAAGAGCAGGTTATGAAAATTGCTCAAGTGCTTGGCGGATACACCATGGGTGGCGCAGATAAGCTCCGCAAGGTTATGGGTAAGAAAATGCGCGATGAAATCCCCAAGCAGCGCAAAATGTTTACCGAAGGCGCGGTTAAAAATGGTATTGCCGAAGATGTGGCCACCAAAATTTTTGACCAAATGGAAAAATTTGCCTCTTATGGTTTCAATAAGTCCCATGCCGCTGCCTACTCTCTGGTTTCTTATCAGACCGCGTACCTTAAAAGGCACTACCCGGTTGAGTTTATGTGTGCGGTAATGTCTTTGGATATCACCAATATTGACAAACTTCTCTTCTATAAAGAAGAAGGCAAAAAAATGGGCTATAAGGTTTTGCCCCCAGATGTCAATAAATCTGATGCAGACTTTTCGGTGGAGGATGGAAATATCCGCTATGGTCTGGCGGCAATTAAAAGTGTCGGCGCCG